>NZ_JBFBBQ010000089.1:0-36630 GCF_040682775.1 Amycolatopsis sp. NPDC051106
TTCACCCTCAAGGCCACCGGCGAGCTGGACACCGGCCGCCTGTTCGTCGCCGAGAACTACGCGAAGAAGCCGGCGCAGTCGCTGATCGTCGCCGATTCCCGCCGCGGCCGCCGGCCGCCGCGGCCGGTGGCCAGCCCGAATCGGAGCCCGAATGCAGTGAATGACCCATTCCTGTCGTCGGATGAGGTGAATGAGTCATTCAAGGCGTCGCGCTCGCCGGCGGCGTCCGCTCAAGCCCGGTAGGGGCCGTGGTTCCCCAGATCCGGGCTTACCCGCGGCGGCGGGCCGCTCTGCCCGGGCACCGGCGTCACGGTCGTCTGCTCGATCCCGGCCTCGGTGACCGGCTGGACGTACACCTCGCCCGGCCGGTCGGTCTCCCGCTCCTGGAAGTGGGTTTCGACGATCGTGTCCTGCCGGCGGCGGCCGAGGACGGCCAGCGTCAGCCCGTGGGCGACCGCCAGCAGCAACAGGAACACGCCGAGCCGGCCGACCAGCGCGGCCGTCGACCCCGACCAGCCGGGGCCCACCACCGACAGCAGGGCCAGGGCCCCGAACGCGACCAGGTGGAAGACCGTCACCACCATCCAGGCCATCGAGCCGGTCCCTTCGCCGCCGTCCGGGCCGCTCAGGTAGCGGCGGCCGCCGCGGTAGAGGATCTGGCCGTCGGCGATCACGAAGATCAGGCCGATGATCAGGAACCCCGGGAGTTCGTTGTCGGGCATCGTCTCCTCCTCCTTTCGGGCGGGGTACCCGGCCACCGCGTCCCGATGAGCCGCTTCACCGGATCGAGCGAAGACGGTCCTGGAGGAACTCCAGGTTTACGATCGCGATCATGCGATTCGCCATCAAGACCTCGCCCCAGAACACCGAGTGGGCGGACATGCTCGCCGTGTGGCAGGCCGCCGACGAGATCGAGCTGTTCGAGTCCGGCTGGACCTTCGACCACTTCTATCCCATCTTTTCCGATTCGACCGGGCCGTGCCTCGAAGGCTGGGTCACGCTCACCGCGCTCGCGCAAGCCACGAAACGGCTCCGGCTGGGCACGCTGGTCAGCGGGATCCACTACCGCCACCCGGCGCTGCTCGCGAACATGGCCGCGACGCTCGACATCGTTTCGGGCGGACGGCTGGAGATCGGCATCGGCGCCGGCTGGAACGAGGAGGAGTCCGGCGCGTACGGCATGGAGCTCGGCACGGTCAAGGAGCGCAGCGACCGCTTCGAGGAAGGCTGTGAGGTGCTCGTCGGCCTGCTGACCCAGGAAACGACCACGTTCCAGGGGAAGTACTACCAGCTGGCCGACGCGCGCAACGAGCCGAAGGGCGTGCAGAAGCCGCACCCGCCGATCTGCATCGGCGGCAGCGGCGAGAAGCGGACCCTGCGCACCGCCGCGAAGTACGCCCAGCACTGGAACTTCGTCGGCGGCACGCCCGAGGAGTTCGCCCACAAGCGGGAAGTCCTGCACCGCCACTGCGCGGACATCGGCCGCGACCCGGGTGAGATCATGCTCTCCTCGCACGTCCGCCTCGGTCCGGACGGCGACTACGCCAAGGTCGCGGCCGAAGCGGAGGCGCTCGGCGAAGCCGGTCTCGACCTCGCGATCGTGTACCTGCCGCCGCCGCACACCCCGGCCGTGCTGGAGCCGCTCGCGAAGGCGCTCGAACCACTGCTTTGACGAACACTGCGCTGAGCCGGGCCGGTGTCGCGGTGGGAAGCGCGGTTCTCACCCGGGCGTGCGGAGTCGATCACCCGGCCGAGTTGCCGCGAATTGCGTGACCCCGGACCCGGTGGGAGCGTCGGGAAACCGAACTGCTTTCCCACCACGGATCCAGGAGTCGCGCATGACCACCACCGAAATGCCCGCCGTGCACGAGTGCACCGTCAGCGGCTGTTCCTACAACCACGACGGCTGTCACGCCTTCGCCATCACCGTCGGCGGCGACAACGGTTCCGCCGACTGCGGCACTTTCGTCCCGCTGAACACGAAGGGCGGCCTCGACCGCGTCGTGGCTCAGGTCGGCGCCTGCTCGCGGGCGGACTGCCGGCACAACTCCTCGCTGGAGTGCACGGCTTCGAGCGTCCGGGTCGGTCCGGGCGAAGGCGGGCACTCCGCCAACTGCCTCACCTTCACGAAGTAGTACTCGGCGTACCCGGCGCCGGTCGGCTCCCGGCCGGCGCCGCGGCGCGCCGTCGCACCAGATGCACCCCGGCGGCCGCCACGGCCCCCGCTGCCGCGACAACGCCTGTCGCCACCGGGCTCAGGGACTTCGACAGGCTCGGTGCCGTACTCGGCCCGAGCAGCCAGACCGCCAGCGGGATCACGTAAGCCACCGCCATCAGGCCGCTCCACCAGCGGGCCGCGGGGGACCGCAGGGTGCGGGCCAGCACGATCGCGACCGGGATCCCGGCGAGCAACGCGAACTGGCCGGCGACCATGACCGGGAACGCCCACGCCGCGACGAGCACGGCCTTCGACGGGCGAGTGGGTGCGGACATCGCTTTTCTCCTTCGGGTTTCGGAGCTCAGCAGGGGCGGGCTTCGGCGGCGGTCTCGAGGTCGGCCAGCCAGAGGTCGAGACCGAGGGCGAGGTACTGGATGGCCGTGGCGGGGTCGGCCTCGACCTGCGCGCCCGTCCAGCTCTCCTCGGTGCGGACGACCACGCCGCCCCGGGCCGGGGTGAACGTCCAGACGTGGACGCCCCGGTCGATGCGCAGGCCGTCGCCGATCGCCGGGCCCGTCCAGCGGACGCACCGGCCGGGCTGGATCTGGCCGACGGTGGACGTGATGACGAGGGTCGTGGCGGGGGAGGACGGCGTCGCCGGGGCCGGGGTCGTCCAGTGGAACCGCGAGCCCGGGTGCAGAGGGCCCGGGTCCAGCCGCTTCGCGCTGGTGACCGCGGCCTGCCAGCTCGGCCACCCCTCGACGCCGGTCTGCAGCTTCCAGACGGTGTCCACGGGCGCCTGGACGAACGTCTCCGTCCGGTAGCGCACCTGGGCAGCGGGATCGATGCCCTGACCTCGGCAGGTCAGCGGGCTTGCCGAGGCCGCGTCCGCCGGGGTGGCGGCGAAGAGGGCGGCGGTGGCCAGCGGGACGGCGAGCAGGGCACGGGCGGTCTTGACCATGGCGGGTCTCCTTGGTTTGTTAGTGGCTATCGCTCTAGTTAGAACCTATAACCAGTAGCGGCTTAGTGTCAATAAGAAAAGTGATAGCCTCTAACTCGACCGGAAGGGAGCCGCTCATGACGGACGCGGGGCCGACCTCACGCGAGCGCTACCGGGCGCAGGTGCGCGCGGAGATCAAGCAGCACGCGTGGGAGCAGATCGCCGAGGCGGGCGTGCCGGCCCTGTCGCTCAACGCCATCGCCAAGAAGCTCGGGATGAGCGGACCGGCCCTCTACCGGTACTTCGCGAACCGGGACGACCTGGTGACGGCGCTCATCCGCGACGCGTACCGGAGCGTCGCCGACACGGTCCGCGCGGCCTACGACGGCGGGGCGGACCTGGCCGGGCTGGCGCACGCCATCCGGGACTGGGCCCGCGAGGACCCCCAGCGCTACTTCCTGATCTACGGCACGCCCGTCCCCGGCTACCACGCGCCCGAGGACACCACCGCGATCTCGCACGAGGTGATGGCGGTGCTCATCGAAGCCTGCGGGGCGCGGCCGGCGGAAGCGGCGCCGACGCCGTTCGACACCCACCTGGAGGACCACCGCGAGTGGGCGGGCGGCCACCCGGCGCCGGCGGCGGTCCTGCATCGCGCGCTGGCGTTCTGGACTCGCTTGCACGGCGTGCTCTCGCTCGAGCTGGCCGGCCACTTCGCGGGCATGCGCTTCGACGCCGGCCTGCTGATCGACGAGGAAGTGGCCGCCCTCACCGCCGGGTGAACGCGGTCAGGGGGTGAAGCAGCTCAGCGACGGGAGCGCGGCCGCCGAGCTGTCCGACAGCTCGACGAACCACACCAGCAGGTGGATCACGACGCCGACGACGTCTTCGGGCTCCCCGCGGGTCGCCAGCTCCACCTGGATGTCGCGGCTGGCTTCGTCGTCGCCGAGGGTCGCGAGCAGGGCGCGCAGCGCGGCCAGGGGCCCGGGCGGCAGCCGGTCCACCTCGACCGCCCGGGCCTGCTCGTCGGCCACGGCGATGGTGAAGATCGTCCCGGGACCGGCCGGATGGCGGGCGCGGACCACGGCCGCGCACCGGCTGACCAGGTCCCCGGCGATTTCGGCGGGGACGTGCGGCGAGCCGGCGCGGGCGAGGACGTCCAGCGCGTCGGCCACTTCGTCGTACGCTCCGGCCAGAGCGGCTTCGACGAGATCGGTGGTGAACTGCCGGACCGTCCCGGCGGAGTCCCGGTTCTCCGTCATCCGGTCGAGGTACCCGGCCGGCCCGGGCTTAACCGGTCAGCGCGGCTCCGGCAGCGCGAAAAGGGTGTGCTGGGCGGGGTCGTCCGGCTCGCCGCCGAGGCGCAGGCACTTGCGGCAGGTCACCGGCAGGTCGACCGGGGTGATCTCGCCCGCCGCGCCGAGCCCGGACCACCCCTGGTGGCAGGCGGGCGCGGGCAGGGTCAGCTCGTCGAGCCAGGGCACCCACGCCACCCGGTGGGCGACGCCGGACCGGCCGATCCGCAGCCGCATCCCGGTGAAGAGGCGGTGTTGCGCGGCCGCGAACCGTTCGGGGTCGACACGAGTGGCCGGGAACAGCGGGATCGGTTCGCTCACCAGTCCAGTATGCGGGGCCCGGGTGCGTGTGCGCGGTGGCCGGCCGGTCGGGGGGCGTGCCGCCCGGCCACCGCGAACGAACAACGAGAGGGCCGCTTCGCCGCGACTATGACGGCCGGGCGGCCGGTTCACCGATTCGGGTGACGGCGGCTCAGCCGGCGGCCAGCCAGTCGAGGTTGACCGAACCGGTGTCCCCCGCCGCGTACGACAGCGTGACCACCGGGTCCCGGCCGGAGAGCGGGACGTCGGCGAAGGTCACGGTGCCCCAGTCGTCCCAGCTGTCGGAGACCTTCGGGAAGCTCACCTGCCGCAGCGGGCGGCCGTCCACCGACAGCGTCATCGTGCGGGCGTCGCTGTTGGCGTTGGCGTAGCGCACGGTGAGCGCGGTCGTCGCCGGGCCGGTCGACGTGCGGTGCAGCGTGAACGACGACGCCGCGCCGGGAGACCAGAGCCCGTCGAGGAACGCGCGGCCCGAGTAGCCGGTGTGGTTCACGTTCGTCTTCACGCCGCCGGTGTTGACCGCGTCCTCCGCTTCGAGGTGACCGGGGGCCGGGCAGCCGTCGACGGTGCCCGCGGTGTCGGCGCACCGGTCGGCCGCGTCGGGCACGTGGTCGCCGTCGCGGTCGCCGGCGGCCGCGCCGGTGAGCGTGATCGCGACGGTGTGGCTCCCGCTCAGCGTGGCCGGGACGGCGTTGCCCGGCGCGGGCTTGCCGTCGATCGTGAACGAGCTGACCTTGGTGCCCGCGCCGCGCAGCGAAATCGTGAGGTTCGCATTGCGGTAGCTCAGGTTCCGGAGGGTGACGTCGCCCCAGCCGGCGGCGAGGCCGGGCGCGAACGTCAGGCCGCGGTCGGTGAACGTCAGCCCGAACAGGCCGGTGTGGATCATGTCGAGGAACGCGGTGGCCGACCAGGTCTGGTCGGGTTCGGAGCCCCAGTGGAACTTCACGGTGTCGCCGAGCCGCTGGTAGCCGCCGTCCACGACGCCGGTGTGGCCGTTGTAGATCTCCCAGAACCCACTGTTGTCGTCCGCCAGCTTCGCCAGGCGCGCGGTCTCCGATGCGAACGCGTTCTGGTCACCCTGTCCGGCCAGCGCTTTGGCCCACAGCCCCTGCACGAGCGGCCACACGATCGCGTTGTGCCGGCCCGGTTGCGCGTCCGAATAGCGGTCCCAGTTCGGGAAGGTATCGGGCATGCCCCACGGCATCTCCTGCGCGTGGGCGACGATCGACCGGGCCTGAGCCGGGTTCGCGATGCCGAAGAGCAGGGCGAACGCCAGCCCGGTGCCTTCCTGGTAGGCGCCGCGGCTGCCGTCGGCGAGCAGCTGGTAGTCGTACAGGCCGGTCCGCGCGTTCCAGAAGTTCCGGTTGATCGCGGTCTTCAGCGCGGTGGCCTTGGTCCGGTAGCCGGCGATCTCCGCGCCGGGACGGCGAAGCTTCTCCGCCATGTTCGCCGCGTTGACGTAGGCGGCGTAGTAAACCTCGTTGGTGCTCAGGTACATCCCGCTCGCCACGCCCGGCCACGGCGAGCTGCCGGTGCTGACCGACTCGGTGGCGTCGGCGGGCGGCGCGGGGTAGCCGGCGATGCCGTCGTTGAAGAACGACGGGCCGGTGAACAGCCCGTACGTCGCGTTGAAACCGGCCGTGGTGGCGTGTTCGCGGATGGTCAGCGTGTTCGCCGTCGTGCGGTAGGCGTTTTCGAGGAACCCGCCGTCCCCGGTCACCAGGTAGTGGTGCCACGCGGCGCTCGCCCAGACGACCTGGTCCCACTGCTGGTCGTCCTGCTGCACGCGCAGGGCGCCATCGGCGTCCTTGTCGACGACTGCCCACAGCGTGTTCTTCGCGAGGGCGGGGGCGAGGAGGCTGGTCGCGTTCCAGCTGTTGATCGAGGCGTCACGGGTCCACGGCTGGTCGTAGCCCCCGCCCGCGCGGACGAGCCCGGTGGCCGGGTCGAGCAGGCCGCTCTTGCCGTACTTCGGGTCGTAGCCGATCGTGTTGGTGCGCAGCAGGTTGTCCAGCGCTTCGCGATAGGCCGTGCCGTACAGGGCTTGGCTCGCGGGGTTCGCGAACTCGAGCTGCGGAGGCGGCGGGCTCGCGGCCGCCGGGGTCGTGGGTGACACAGCGGCGATGACGCCACACGCGACAGCCACGGCGAAGACCGCCGAAGCGACCCGTTTCTTCATGCGCGTACCTCTTTCGGCGCCCGGGGGACCGGGGACAGTCCACCACGGAACGCGAGTTCTTCCCGGGGCACGCGGGAATCCTGTCCGTTTATGTCCGGCGGGCCGGACCGCCGTCACGGTCCGGTAAAGACCGTTGTGCCTGATAGCACCGTGTGATCGGCTGTCGGGACCCGTGATCGAATCCGGTGAGGAGGGTCGGTGACGTTCTTCCTCTCGCGGCTCTTCGCGCGCTGGGTGCCCCACCGCGGCTGGCTCCTGCCGATCGCCGTGGTGGTGGTCGTGTTCGCGACGAGCTGGCCGCTGATGGCGCTCGCCGAACCGGCCGGCAGCGAGCTCGTCCGGCCCGGCAACTTCTGGTGGTACTTCGTCGTCACGACGACCACGGTCGGGTACGGCGACTTCTCGCCCGAGACGCTCGCCGGGCACGTCGTGGGCGCGTACGTCATCGCCGGCGGGCTGGCCACGCTCACGACGGTGTTCACGAAGCTCGCTTCGGTGCTGGAACAGGCGAAGGGACGGCGGATGCAGGGGACGGAGGCTACGCGGGCGACCGGCCACACGGTGCTGATCGGGTACGCGGCCGGGCGGACCGAGCGGATCGTGGCCCAGCTGCTGGCCGACGGCGTGCCGGCGCTGGTGCTCTGCGCGGAGGTGCCGGTGCACCCGATGCCGGGGCAGCCGGTGGAGTTCGTCCGCGGCGAGCCGACGGCCGCCGCCGTGCTGGAGCGGGCGGGGGTGCCGCGCGCGGCCGCCGTCCTGGTGGACATGGCCGACGACAACGAGGCGCTGGCCGTCGCGGTCACGGTGGACCACGCCAGCCCGGCGTCGCACGTCGTGGTCACGCTGCGCGACCTCGAGCGGGCGGAGCTGCTGCGGTACGTGGACCCGCGCATCCGCTGCGTGCAGTGGCACACGCCGCGGATGGTGACCGAGGAGCTGACGTCGCCGGGGATCGCCGAGGTCTACGCGGAGCTGATGACGGCCGGGGGAGCGGACACGTTCTCGGTGACGCTCCCGGAGTCCCTCGGCCGGCTGCCGGCGTCGCGCTGCCGGGTGGCGCTCGGGCGCGCGTACGGCGCGACGGTGCTGGCCGCGCGCACGGGGCAGGACCTGGTGGTGAACCCGGCGTGGGACGCGGAGCTGGCGGCGGGCGCGGTGCTGTACTACGTCGGCCCCCGGCGGCTCACGGGCGGAGAAGTCGAGACGGCTCTGCGGGACGCCGAGCTGTGATCCACGCGCTTTGTCCGGATTTCCGGCCGCCGATGGTGGCCGGTTCGGGCTGGGGGTTGCATACTGCGACCATGGCGCGAGGGAAAGCGGAGGTCGCGCGGTGAGTCCCCGGGAGGGGCCGTCCCGCCCGAAGTTCGGCAGGATCGACCCGTTCTGCCTGATGGCGGTGCTGCCGGTGCTGCTGGTGGCCGGCATCCTCGGGTCGCTGGTCAACGTGGCCTTGGGGCTTGGGTGCGCGGTGTTCGCCGGGCTGATCGTGCTGTTCGACTCGTGGGCGAACCGCCCATCCCGGGCCCGCGAGCCCGAGCCGGAGCCGGAGAGGCGCGAGCGACCACCCCGCCCGGCGGCGGCCCGCCCCCCGGCGCGGCGCCCCGGCCCGCCCCCGCCGCGTCCGCAGGTACCGCGCGGGCAGGCACCACGAGCACAGACCCCGCGCACGCAGGCGCAGCGCGCCCAGCAGCCACCGCGTGCGCAGCCGCCACGGGCACGGCAGGCACCGCGTGAGGCGCCGTATCACTGAGCGAAGGTTCGCACACGGTGGGTAGCCGGGCGCGAACTGTGAAGGCACCTCGGGCACAGGCGCCACGCATGCAGGCGCAGCGCGCTCAGCAAGCCCCGCGTGAGGCGCCGTATCACTGAGCGAAGGTTCGCGCACCGCGGGTAGCAGAGTGGGAACTGTGCCGGCACCCGATCACGGTCGGCCCGCCGCACCCGTGCCGCGGCGACACACCTCATCGCGGCGCCGGCGTTTCGCCGCGGTCGGAGTTTGCTTCCCTGAAACTTGGGTCGCACCAGGATCTGATCGCGAGTCGCCAAGATCACCGGCGCCGTCCGCTCGCCGCTTCGCACCGTTGAGCCTCGCGGCCTCGCGGCCTCGCGGCCTCGCGGCCTCGCGGTTGCGCAGCGCCCAGCCGTAGTGCTGGTGTCGCGCGTCCGAGATCCGTTGACAGCGGCCTGGCGATGCGCCCGGGCGGCTGAAGGTGTCCTTCACTGCGTCAGATACGAGGAAGGGCACCTTCAGCTTGCGTGGCCAACCCCGCGCCGGCCTCGGTTCAGTCCGAAGTGGACAGCGCTCACACCGCCCCCATGTCCAGCGACAGCCAATGCTCGGGCCGCAGGAACACCACGACGTGCTCCCCGAGCTGCGTCCGCTCGAACTCCAGGAACCCCGCCACCTTCTCCTCCGGCAGGTACCGCGCCGCCATTTCCCGCGCGCGCTCCGGGGAGTCCGGTTCCGTCCTCGTCACCGGCCCCTCCACCGATACGTACCGGACCGTCGGCGTGGTGCGCTGCGCCATCAAGCTGAACCGCCCCGCCGCTTCGATCGCCTTCATCTTGCGAGATCCCGGTGCCGTGCGCACCCAGAGCTCGCCGCCCGGGGTGTACCAGTACCAAAGGGGAACCGTCAGTGGCGCGCGGTCCGGCCGCTCGGTCACCGACAGCGCGCCGATGTGGGGTTCCGCCAGGAATCGCTCGCGTTCCGCTGTCGAAAGTGCCATGCGCCGCACGCTACCTCGCACCCCCGACAAGAATTCACGTGTCGAGGAGCGCGAACACCTCGTCGACCGCCCACCGCCGCGAAGACAGGCCCTGTTCGTGGTGGTAACGGAGGTACGTCTCCAAGACCGCGCGATTGGCCGAAATCCCGTACGGCCACCAGTCCGGGCCGAACTGCGGCTCGTTGCGCTCGACCAGGGCGTGCATCCACGGCACCATCGTCGGCACCTGGTACAGCCGGCGACCGCGCCGGTACCGGTCGGCCGCCGCCGACGCCGCCTCCGAGAACAGCCGGTAGACGTCGGGGGCGTGCTCCAGCAGTTCGCGCCGGATCACCACCGCGTGCATGATCGGGAAGATCCCCGTGCGCCGGTGGTAGTCGCGTTCCACCGGCTCGAAGTCGGGGAACAACCGGGCCACGTCCGGGGCGCCGTCCAGCACGCACTGCGGGACGTTGGCCGAGAACAGCGCGTCGATCTCGCCCGTGGCCAGCAGGTCGCCCAGCGCCCGGTCCGTGGTCGTGACCGGCACGTCGTCCGGGTGCGGGTGCGGGATGAAGCCGAACGGCGCCGATGGTCGGTCGAGCCCGCCGATCACCCACTCGTTGCGCGCGGGCTCGAAGCCGTACTCATCGCTGAGGATTCCCTTGGCCCACACGCCGGAGTCCTGGCCGTAGGTGCCGAACTCGCCGATCGTCCGGCCCACGAGGTCACCCGGTCCGGTGATGCCCGACCGGGTGTTGACGAAGACGCAAGAGTGCCGGAACACCCGGTTCGGGAAGATCGGCAGGGCGACGTACGGCAGGCCGGACTCCAGCAGCCGGAGGTAGAACGTCAGGCCGAGCTCGCCGACGTCGACCCGCCCGCCGGCCACCCGCTCGAAGATCTCCGGCAGCGTGGCGGCCGTCGTGACGTCGACGTCCGCCCGGTCGAACAGGGCCTGGGTCGTGTCGTACCGGTAGCACGCGATCGTGAGAGTCATACCGGGGATCGTCGCCCGCCGGGACCGGGTGGGTCCAAGTCCGGCTCGGTCGACCCGATACCGCACGGGTATCGTGTCGCGGTGGATCTGCGCTCGCTCGGGTACTTCGTGGCCGTGGCCGACGAGCGGCACGTCGGCCGGGCGGCGAGCCGCCTGCACATGACGCAGCCGCCGCTCAGCCGGGCGATCCGGCAGCTGGAGGACGAGCTCGGCGCGGCCCTGTTCGACCGCACCCCGAAGGGCGTCACCCTCACGCCCGCCGGCGCGGCGCTCTACGGCGAAGCGGCCGCGCTGCTGAAGCAGGCCGCGCGGATCCGCGGCCGGGTGACCGCCGCGGCGGGCGCGGCCACCCTCACGATCGGGACCCTGGCCGACGCGGCCGAGCACGTCGGCGGCCGGCTGGTCCCGTTGTTCCGGGAGCGCCACCCGCACGTCGACGTCCGCGTGCACGAAGCGGACCTGAGCGACCCGACGGCGGGTCTGCGCGCCGGGCTCGTCGACGTCGCGCTGACGCGGACTCCTTTCGACACCACGGGAATCGGCTCGCAGGTGCTGCGCTCGGTGCCGGTCGGGGTGGTGGTGCGCGACGACGACCCGCTCGCCCGCCGCCGCTCGGTGGCGGCGGCCGGGCTGGGCGGGCGCCGGTGGGTCCGGCTGCCCGACGGGACCGATCCCGCGTGGACCGCCTACTGGACCGGTGGCGCGCCCGGCGACGCGGCACCGGTGCTGCGGACCGTCCAGGAATGCCTGCAGGCGGTGCTGTGGAACGGAACCACGGCGCTCGCCCCGGTCGACCAGCCCCTGCCGGCCGGGCTGGTCGTCGTCCCGCTGGCGGACCGGCCGCCGAGCGACCTCGTCGTGGCGTGGCCGAAGGCCGGCCGGAGCCCGCTGGTCCGCAGCTTCGTCCAGGTGGCCTGGGCCGGCTACCGGGACTGACCGGGCACTCAGGCGCCTTGGTGCTCCGCCATGTACCGGGCGTACCAGACCGGCCATTCCGCGTCGTACTCCCCGGTCTCCTTCTCGTGCTCGCCGTGCGCCGCCGCGGCCTCGCGAAGCGCGCGCTCCAGCTCCTGCGCCGAGCCGTACGTCACGCCGTCGACCCGCCCGGGGAACCGGGTGGTGATCTCCTGCAGCAGCCACGTGTTGCCGTCCGGGTCGCTGAACGACGCGAACGACGAGTACGTGCCGCGGTCGGGGTGCGCCCCCGGGGCGAACGCGCCGGTCTCGTCGCGGTGGAAGACGTCGCTGACGTCGACGCCGTGGCCGGCGAGCTCCTTGCGGGCCGCTTCGATGTCCTCGACGACCAGGTAGGTGCTCCGGACCGACCCCGGGGCGGCGTCGGTGATGCCGGTGCCGAAGTGGACCGACGCCGGCGACCCCGGCGGGGTCAGCTGCACGACCCGCGAGGCGCCGAACTCGATGTCGGCGTCCTCGCGCCAGCCGAGGGTCTTGTAGAAGTGCTTGGTCCGGTCGACGTCGGCGACGGGCAGGACCACGACTTCGAGCTTCATGTCCATGATCGGGAACTCCTCCGGTGCGGCGGCAGGGGACTCGGTGCCGCTCGAGACCACTCTCCCGCGCATCCGGCCCGGTTCGCCCCAGGGAGACACCCTGGTCATTCACCCGGGCCCGGTAATGTTCCGGACCATGTCGGGTCAAGGGCTCCTCGGCCGGGACGGCGAACGCGCGGTGCTCGACCGGCTGCTCGCCGACGCGCGCGCGGGGGCGGGCCGGGCGCTCGTCCTGCGGGGCGAGGCCGGCATCGGCAAGACCGCCCTGCTGGAGCACTTCACGGCCCGGGCGGCCGGGTGCCGGATCGCGCGGGCGATGGGCGTCGAGTCCGAGCGGGAACTGCCGTACGCCGGGCTGCAGCAGTTGTGCGCGCCGTTCCTCGACCGCCTGGACCACCTCCCCGGCCCGCAGCGCACCGCCATCGGCACGGCGTTCGGTCTGACTTCCGGCGAGCCGCCGGACCGCTTCCTCGTCGGCCTCGCGGTGCTGACCCTGCTGGCCGAAGTGGCCGAGGCGGAGCCGGTGGCCTGCGTGATCGACGACGCGCAGTGGCTCGACCGCGTGTCCGCGCAGACCCTCGCGTTCGTCGGCCGGCGGCTGCTGGCCGAACGGGTCGCCCTGCTGATCGCCGTCCGGGAGCCCGCCGGCGAACTCGACGTCGCCGGGCTGCCGGACCTCGAGGTGCGCGGGCTGGGCGACGCCGCGGCCCGCGCGCTGCTGGACTCCGTGCTCAAGGGCCCGGTCGATCCGCGGGTCCGCGACCGGATCGTCGCCGAAACCCGCGGCAACCCGCTCGCCCTGGTCGAGCTGCCCCGGTTCCGGACGGCCGCGGAGCTCGCCGACGGGTTCGAGCAGCCGGGTGTCCTGCCGCTGGCCGGGCGGATCGAGCAGTGCTTCCTCCAGCAGCTGGCCCCGTTGCCCGCCGACACCCGGCGGCTGCTGCTGACCGCGGCCGCGGAGCCGCTCGGCGACGCCACACTGCTCTGGCGCGCGGCCGGCGAGCTCGGCCTGGGTGCCGACCCGGCGGCCGCGGCCGAGGCGACCGGGCTGATCGAGTTCGGCGCGCGGATCCGGTTCCGGCACCCGCTGGTGCGCTCGGCCGTCTACCGGTCGGCGCCGGCGCGGGAGCGCCAGGAGGTGCACCGGGTGCTGGCGGCGGTGACCGACGCGACCGTCGACCCGGACCGCCGCGCGTGGCACCGCGCGCAGGCGACCGTCACCCCCGACGAGGACGTCGCGGCCGAGCTCGAGCGCTCCGCGGGACGAGCGCGGGCGCGCGGTGGCCTGGTCGCGGCGGCCGCGTTCCTCGAGCACGCCGCCGCTTTGACACCCGACCCGGCCCGGCGCGCCCACCGCGAACTCGCGGCGGCGCGGGCGAAACGCGGCTCGGGCGCGCTCGAAGCGGCGCTCGGGTTGGTGAGCGCGGCGGAGGCCGGGCCGCCCGACGCCGTCCGGAGCGCGGAGGCCGAACGGCTGCGCGGCCAGGTCGCGTTCGACCAGCGGCGGGGGAGCGAGGCGGCCCGGCTGCTGCTCCGAGCCGCCGGTCACCTCGCCCCGGTCGACGCCGGACTGGCGCGCGAGACCTACCTGGAGGCGCTGGGCGCGGCCGTCTGGGCCGGGACCGGCCTCACCGAAGCGGCCGAAGCCGCGTGCGCCGCCCCGCCGGCGCGGGTGCCGCCGAGCGCCGCCGACCTCGTGCTGGACGCGCTCGCGACCCGCCTCACCGCCGGCTACGAGACCGCGGCACCGCGGCTGATCCGCGCGGTCGAGGCCGTCCAGGCCCTCGACGTCGCGACCGAGGACAGCGACCGGGTGCTGTGGCTGCTGGGCAACCGCGCCGGCGGCACGATCGCCACCGAGGTGCTCGACTTCGCGGCCGGGCGGGCGCTGGCGGCGCGTCAGGTCCAGCTCGCGCGCGACACCGGCGCGCTCGTCCAGCTGCAGTTCGCGCTCAACTTCCTGGCCAACCACGAGCTGCTGGCCGGCGAGCTGGCCGCGGCGGAGACGATGGTCGAGGAGGACCGCCTGCTCGCCGACGTGACCGGCGGCCCGCCGGTCGGCTACAGCGCGATCCTGCTCGCCGCGCTGCGCGGCCGCGAGGGGCCGGCGTCCGAGCTGATCGCGGCCGCGGCGAAGGACGCCGCAGCACGCGGGCAGGAGCGGGTGGTGACGTTCGCCGACTACGCGAACTCCGTGCTGTGCAACGGGCTCGGCCGGCACGACGCGGCCCGCGACGCCGCCCGCCGGGTGTTCGAGCGCGACGCTGTCGGCCACCAGGCACTCGCCACGGCGGAGCTGGCGGAGGCGGCGTCACGGACGGGCGACTCTTCGCTGGTGTCGGTCGCCCTCGACCGGTTCGAGGTCCGGGCGGCGGCGACCCCGAACGCGTGGACGCGCGGCCTCACCGCCCGGCTGCGCGCGCTGGCGGGCATCGAGCCGCACCGCCACCACCGCGAGTCGATCGACCTGCTGGCCGGGACGCCGCTGCGCGTGGAAGTGGCTCGCGGCCACTTGCTGCACGGGGAATGGCTGCGCCGCGAAGGCCACCGCGCCGAAGCCCGCGAACACCTGCGCACGGCACACGACCTGCTGGCCGCGATGGGCCTCGAAGCGTTCGCCGACCGGGCGCGGCGCGAGCTGCTCGCGACCGGCGAGACGGTCCGCAAGCGCACCGCGGAGCCGACCGGCGAGCTGACCCCGCAGGAGCTGCAGATCGCCGCGCTGGCCCGGGAAGGGTTCTCCAACCCGGAGATCGGCACCCGGCTGTTCCTCAGCCCCCGCACGGTGGAATGGCACCTGCGCAAGATCTTCGGGAAGCTCGGGATCAGCTCACGGCGCCAGCTGCGCGACACGGCGCTCGCGCACTGACCGCGGGTCCCCGGCGCGGAGGGATCCGCACCGGGGACGCCGGCTCACTGGCAGGCTTCGCAGTCCGGGTCGTCGATGCGGCAGGCCGCGCCGTCGGTGAGCTCGAAGTCGAAGTCGTCGAGCGCGGGCACCACCGGGGTGGTGGACGGTTCGGCCGGCGTGGTCGTGGCGGACATGGCCCTCCCTAGGGATTCGTACGGTTCCTACCCCTCTGTAGCGCCCAAGATCGACGCGCATTCCGTGACACGGAGCACACCCGTTCTGGTAGCTTCCCGGCATGCGCCTCGCCTACGCCCGGACGCTCGCGATCTTCGCATCCTTCCTGATGTTTTCCCTGGTCAGTCCACCCGCGAACGCGTCCCCGCGGGCCGGTTGCGAGTGCTCGACGCCGTCGATCGACCGGCTGCAGCAGTGGCTCGCCAGCGGCGAGGGCACCACCGTCCCGCCCACCGGGAGCCTTCTCGTCCCCGAAGGCCACCGGTACGCGGCGAAGGTGACGTTCCTCAACCCGGAGTGGCACGTGGTCGTCGTGTGGCTCGGCAACCAGTTCGAGGCGCAGGCGGATCTCTCCCGCTCGGCCGGCTTCTGGCTGACCTACAGCGCGACCGACGACCTCTACGTCCAGCTGCGCCCGGCTTCCCACTGGAGCGGCGGCGACAAGTGGCTCACGCTGGTGCCCTCGACCCGCGGGAAGCTCGTCAGCAAGTTCTTCGGCTTCCAGCCCCGAGCGTGGACGTCGCTGCCGGAGCTGGGCACCCCGGCGTACTCGTTCGCGTCGGCGCTCACCGAGGCTCGCGGCCTGGTCTTCGTGGGCAAGACACCCAACCGGCTCGAGTTCCGCGGTCTGCGGGTCGACGGCTACCGGCCACCCTGCCTCTGAAGCGGAGCACTGGTCAGCCGTGGGCGGAGATGGCGTCCTCGGCCGTCGGGTAGGTCGGGAAGAAGTCCGCCAGGCCGGTCAGGGCGAGGGTGCGCGTGAGCCGGGCCGGAACCGCGACCAGCGCGACCTTCGCCTCGGCTTCCTCGGCGACGTTGCGCGCCGCGATGAGCGCCGAAATGCCGCTGGAGTCGCAGAAGCTCACGTCCGCCAGGTCCACCACCAGCAGCTGCCCTGGTGTCAGCGTGAGCCCGGCGATGTGCGCGCGGAGCCGGGGCGCGGTGGCCACGTCGAGCTCGCCGCGGACGGTCAGGACCGGGCCGCTGGCCGCCGGCTCGGTCGAAGTCGAGAAAGCGCTCGTCATGGCTGGTCGCCTCCGGACTGGGGGATGCTGAACGCCAGCAGGGCGGTGTCGTCCTCGACGCCGTCGCCGAAGCCGGCCAGCAGGTCGGTGACCGCCTCGACCACCGCCGGAGCGGTGGCCGGGGCCAAGCCGGTCAGATCCGCGCGCAGCTGCTCCTCGCTGTAGCGAGCGCGGCCGTGCGTGCGGGCTTCGGTCAGCCCGTCGGTGTAGAGGAGCACGGCGTCGCCGGCCTCCAGGCGCACGTCCACCGCGGCGAAGCGCGCGGTGGGCAGGGCGCCGACCAGCTGGCCGCCCAGGATCGGCACGAACGTGGCCGTCCCGTCGGCCCGGATCAGCAACGCCGGTGGGTGGCCGCCGCCGGCCAAGGTGAGCGTGGCGCTGTCCCCGTGCGGGCGGATGCGGCCGTGGATCACCGTGCAGTAGCGCGGATCGGTGCCGCGGAACTGCTGGCTGAGCACCGTGTTGAGGGTGCCGAGGGCGACGGTCGGGTCCGGGTCGTGGACCGCGGCCGCCCGCAGCGTGTAACGCGCCAGCGACGTCACGACCGCGGCCGGGGCGCCCTTGCCCGAGACGTCGCCGAGGAAGAACCCCCACGTGCCGTCGTTGATCGGGAACAGGTCGTAGAAGTCGCCGCCCACCTGGTCGGCCGACGCGGGGTGGTAGTACGCCGCCACCTGCATCCCGGGCACTTCGGCCAGCGCGGGCGGCAGCAGCGTCTGCTGCAGCGTCTTCACCAGCCGCTGCGCCCGGTCGCGTTCACGCTCGGCTTCGTCGCGCGCCCGCAGCAGCTCCTGCTCGTAGGCCCGCCGGTCGCTCGCGTCGAACACCGTGGTGCGGATCAGCTGCGCCTCGCCGTCGGAGCCGGTCTTGACCGTCGAGGTCACCAGCACCGGCAGCCGGCCGCCGGTCGCCGTCTTCATCTCGAAGGCGACGCCGCCGAGCTCGCCCTGCATGCGCAGCAACGGCGCGAAGTGCGTCTCGTGGTACAGCCGGCCGCCGACGGTGAGCAGGTCGGAGAACCGGCGGCGCCCGACGATCTCTTCCCGGTCGTGGCCCAGCCAGCCGAGCAGCGTCGCGTTGATCTTCGCGATCGTGCCGTCCAGCAGCGTCGAGAGATACCCGCAGGGGGCGTTTTCGTAGAGGTCTTCCGCGCTGTCCTCCAGAAGTGCCGAAAACGCGGGGTCCGCGTTTTCCCGGTCGCCGGCATCGGCTTCGCACATCATGGGCCGCTCACGAACCCGGTGATCGCGGCCACGGTGGCTTCGGGGGCGCTCAGCTGCGGGCAGTGCCCGATCGCGTCGAGGGTCACCAGGCGGCTGCCCGCGATGTTCTCGTGCGTGAACCGGCCGACTTCCGGCGGCGCGATGGCGTCTTGGGCGCATTCGACGACCAGGGTCGGCACGGAAACCTTCGCCAGGTCGGCGCGGTTGTCGGAGAGGAACGTGGCCCGCGCGAAGACGCGCGCGATCGCGGGATCGGTGCGGCAGAAGCTGTTCGTCAGCTCCTCGCCCAGCTCCGGGCGGTCCGGGTTGCCCATGATCACCGGCGCCATCGCCGCCGACCAGCCCAGGTAGTTCGACTCCAGTGCCTCGAGGAGCTCGTCGATGTCTTCGCGGCTGAACCCGCCTCGGTAGTCCTCGTCGTCGATGTAGCACGGGGACGGCGTGAGCAGCACCAGCTTCGCGAACCGGTCCGGCTCCTGGTTGGCGGCCAGCACCGCGATCATCGCGCTGACCGAGTGCCCGACGAGCACGACGTCGGTCAGGTCCAGTTCGTGACACAGGGCCAGGACGTCGTCGGCGTACCCGTCGAGCGTGCCGTAGCGCTCCGGGGTCCAGGCCGACAGGTCCGAGCGCCCGGCGCCGGTGTGGTCGAACAGCACGACGCGGTACTGCTCGGCGAGGGCGGGGACGACGAGGCGCCACAGGTTCTGGTCGCAGCCGAAGCCGTGGGCCAGCAGCAGGACCGGCCCGTCTTGGCGACCGGTCTCGACGACGTTGTTCCTGGTACGCATGCTCACCGGGCACATCCTGCCACCCGGGGACCGGCGGCGTGGTCCCCGCCGTGGGTTGTTTGAGGTCCGCCGGAAGTGGGTACGCCGCACTGGTTCGAAGGAGTGTGAGAACCATCCCGACGCGCGAGCTCGGCACGGGTACCGACCAGCCGGCACAGGTCCGGGAGTGGGCCCAGGACCTGCTGACCGGCCTGGATCCGGAGCGCCTCGCCGACGCGGTGATGGTGCTCGACGAACTGGTGTCGAACGCGCTGTGCCACGGCACCGCCCCGATCCGCGTGCGGCTCGTCCGGGCGGCGCGGCACCTGAGGTTCGAGGTCACCGACGCCAGCCCCCGGCCGGCCCGGCCACGGCCGCCGGACATCGAGGGCGGGCGGGGCCTCATGCTGGTCGACGCGTGCAGCCGGGACTGGGGCCAGTGGCAGCACGACACCGGCAAGACCGTCTGGGCCGAACTCGCCGGAGACTGAACCTTCTTCGTCGCGGCGAAGGGGTCGAGGCCGCGTTCGTCCTGAATGGACAGACCACGCGTCCCGGGTGGTCCGGTCGCGGTGCTGTCCGGTTACTTGCGCGAGGCGATTTGTCCGGTACCTATCTTTTGTCCTGTCCGACGAAAGTCGGTACCGCCGGTCCCGGCCACGGATCACCCTCGGGCGCACCGGAACACCGGATCCCATCGCGACCGGCGTGGCCATCCCTCGCGCCGGCCTCCCCGTGAAAGCGAGTACCCGGCATGCGCACAAGAAACCTGCTCGCCCGCTCCGCCACCACCCTGGTGGCCGCCGCCGCGGTCGCCGGCTTCCTGACCAGCCCGGCCGCCGCCGTCACCATCGACGGCTACTCACCCGACGTGCAACGCGACGCGGTCGCTTCCCTCGCGGCGGACGCCGGGATCAGCGAATCCGCCGCCGTCGCGTTCCTGCGGACCCAGGCCGCCAGCGTGGAGACCCTGCACCAGGTCACCGCCGCGCTCGGCTCGCGGGCCGTCGACGGCTACCTCGACGCGGCCGCGAAGCCCGTGGTGAACGTGCTCGACCAGGCGGCCGCCGACCGGGTCCGGCTCACGGGGGCGCAGGCCCGGCTGGTCAAGCACTCGAGCGCGGCACTGGCGGGCGCGCAGGACGCCCTGCAGGCGCTGCCCGCGGTCGCGCACACGTCGATCGGCCTCGACCCGAAGACCAACCAGGTCGTGCTGACCGTGGCGGACGCGGCGCGCGGCACCGACGCCCTGCTGAAAGCCGCTTCCGCACTGGGCGACCGCGTCCGGGTGGAGCGCGTCGCGGGTGAGCTGCACGCCGCGATCTACAACGGCGAAGCCATCACCGGCGGCGGCACCCGCTGTTCGGCCGGCTTCAACACCAACCGCGGCGGCGTTAACTACATCGTCGACGCCGGCCACTGCACGCGCGCGGTGTCGCAGTGGAACGTCGGCCCGTCGCAGGGTTCGAGCTTCCCGGGCAACGACTACGGGCTGATCCGCAACACCACCGGCAGCGCGCCCGGCGCGGTCACCCTGTGGAACGGCTCCACCCAGCGGATCAGCTCGGCCGGCACCGCGACGGTCGGCCAGCGCATCAGCAAGAGCGGCAGCACCACGCACCTCACGTCCGGCTCGGTCACGCGGACGAACGTGACGGTGAACTACGCCGAAGGTTCGGTGTCGCAGCTGATCCAGACCAACGCGCTGGTCAACCCGGGCGACTCGGGCGGCTGCCTGTTCGCCGGCAGCGTCGGCCTCGGCATCACGTCCGGCAAGGGCAGCGGGACGTCGTTCTTCCAGCCGGTCGGCGAGGCGCTGAGCGCGTACGGCGTCAGCCTCAACTAGTCACGCCGGCTGCGGCCGAACGCCATCCTGTAGATCACCAGGATGATCAGCGCGCCGAGGATCGCCAGACCCCAGGTGCGGAGGTCGAAGAAGGTGCCGAGGTCGGTGTGGAACAGGGTCTTGCCGACCCAGCCGCCGACGAAGGCGCCGCCGATGCCGAGCAGGATCGTGATGATGCAGCCGCCGGGGTCCTTGCCCGGCATGAGGGCCTTCGCGATCACGCCCGCGATGAGCCCGAGCACGATCCAGCTGATGACGCCCACGGGTGCCTCCGTCCGCCTGTTTTCCTGACGGCACAGGATGGCAGGCGGACGGCACCCCGGCGCGATCAGCCACGCCGACGTGACGGGCGTCTCAGCCGGCGGTCTTCAGGCGGCCGAGGCCGCCAGCCGCCGCAGCCGGGCGGCCGCCGGGCTGTCCGGCTCGGCCCGGTAGACCACCAGGGTCTGCTCGTCGGCGCCGGGGACGGTGAACGCGTGCTTGGCCAGCTCGAGCTCGCCCGCCGTCGGGTGCGTGAACCGCTTGACGGCGGTGGTCGTGCGCCGCGCGTCGTGGCGGCTCCAGTGGCGGGCGAAAGCCGTGCTGCCGGCGGTGAGTTCGCTGACCAGGCCGGTCAGCCGCCGGTCGTCCGGAGCGGCGCCGGCGAGGCGGCGCAGGATGGCCGTGACGTTGCCCGCCATCGCCTCCCAGTCGGGGTGCAAGGCGCGGGACGCGGGGTCGAGGAAGAACGAGCGGAAGAGGTTGGTGCCGGGGGCGTAGCGGGGAGCCAGCGCGACGGCCAGTGCGTTCGCGGCGAGCACGTCGAGGTGCCGTCCCCAGACGAGCGCCGGGGTGTCCGGCCAGGCGTCGATCAGCTCCTGCAGGCCCGGCGCGAGGCGCTCGGGCCCGGGGGCGCCGGCGCGCGGCGGGTGGACGAGCCGCCGGAGGTGCGCCTCGGTGTCGGCGTCCAGCCGGAGCGCCCGCGCCAGCGACGTGAGCACCTGCTCCGACGGGTTCCGGTCCCGGCCCTGTTCGAGCCGGGCGTAGTACTCCGGGCTGACCCCGGCGAGCGCGGCCAGCTCGTCGCGGCGGAGGCCGGGCACCCGGCGCTCGGCGAGGTCGGGGAGGCCGGCGTCGGCGGGCCGGACGAGCCCGCGCCGCGCCCGGAGGAACTCGCCGAGGCGGTTCGTCATGATCACCAGGATAGCCCGGGTGGCCCTGGCGCGGCCTGGTCCGCCCGGCGCCGGTGACCCAGGCTCGCGCCATGGGCACTTCTCGGGTGGCACTGGTGACCGGTGCGAACAAAGGACTCGGCTTCGAGGTCGCGCGGGGGCTCGCGCGGCTCGGGTGGGCGGTGCTGCTCGGCAGCCGCGACCCGGCCAAGGGCGCGGAAGCGGCCGCCCGGCTGCCGGATCCGGTCACACCGGTCCGGCTGGACGTCACGTCGACGGCGGACGCCGAGGAGGTGGCCGCCCTGATCCGGGGCCGGTACGGCCGGTTGGACCTGCTGGTCAACAACGCGGGCGCGGTCTTCCGCACCGAGCCCGCCGAGCTGACGGCGGCGGACCTGCGGCGGACGTTCGAGACGAACCTGTTCGGCGCGGTCACGATGATCCACACCTTGCTGCCCCTGCTGCGCGCGGCCGAACGGCCGCAGATCGTCAACGTCGCCAGCACGACGGCATCCCTGGCGCTGACGACGGCACCGGGTTCGACGTTCGCGGCGGCCACGGACACGATCGCGTACGCCTCCGCCAAGAGCGCACTGGTGATGGCCACGGTCCGCTACGCGACGGCGTTCGCGGCGCGTCCCGAGCTCGCCCACGTGCGCGTCAACGCGGTGACGCCGGGGCACATCGCGACCGACCTCAACGGGCACACCGGACCGCGGACCGCCGAACAGGGCGCGAAGGTGATCCTCGACCTGGCCGCCAGGGGAGCGGACGCACCGACCGGTGCGTTCCTCAACGAGGACGGCCCGGTGCCGTGGTGACCAAGCTGCTCCGTCCGGGTGACCATCCGTAACGACGTGGTCGCTGTCGGCGTCTGATTTCTCGGTGCCTGATCTTTCGGGACCCCGACGAAGCGGAGGCCGTGGATGAAGATCGACCTGTTCAACGAGATCCAGAACCCGCGGCCGTGGCCCGAAGGGCACGAACAGCTGCGGTTCCGGCAGGCCATCGAACAGGCCGTTCTCGCCGACGAGCTCGGCTACGGGTGCTGGTGGCAGGTCGAGCACCACGGCGCGGGGGAGTTCAGCCTGTCGTCGGCGCCCGAGCTGATGCTGGCCGCGCTTTCGCAGCGCACCAGCCGGATCCGGCTCGGGCACTCCGCGGTGCTCGCGCCGGGCCGGTTCAACCACCCGATCCGCGTCGCCGAGCGGGCCGCGACGCTCGATCACCTCAGCGGGGGCCGGGTGGAGCTCGGCCTGACCCGGTCGACCATTCCGGAGTGGCGCCTGTTCGGCATCGAGCCGGAGGACGCTCGCGCGCAGACGCGGCAGGCCTTCGAGATGGTGCCGAAGATGTGGACGTCCGAGCGGTTCTCGTGGGAGAGCGACGACTACCGCGTCGACGACGTCCCGATCGGGCCGAAGCCGCTGCAGCGGCCGCACCCGCCGCTCTGGCAGGCGGCGGCGAGCCCGGCGTCGTTCGAGGAGGCCGGCCGTCGCGGGGTGGGCGTGCTGGGCACGACGATGTGGGAGTCGCTGGAGCGGGCGAGCCGCCTGATCGGCCTGTACCGCGCGGCCGCCGCGGAATGCACGGCGCCGGTCGGGGCGTTCGTCAACGACCAGGTCGGGTTCTTCACGTTCGTCCACTGCGCGGACACGGACGAAGAAGCGATGCGCAACGGCGCGGCGGCGGCCGCGGCCTGGTACACGGTGACGGCGTTGACGTTCTTCGAAGCGGCGACGGAGTTCGTGCGCGCCAACGCCCGCAACGAGGAGCTGATGAAGTCCCCGGGCCTCACCGGCGACTTCCTGCGCGGCGAGGCGGCGAACTCACCGTCGGAAGCCAACCTCCTGATCGCCCGGATCCTCCAGGGCGAGCAGGTGCGCGACGAAGAGGTGTTCGAGGTCCTGAGCGCGCAGGACTCGCTGATCGTGGGCAGCCCGGAGACTTGCCGCAAGAAGCTGCGCGCGTACGCGGACCTGGGCATCGACCGGCTGATGTGCCTCCAGCAGATCGGCGGCATCCCGCACGAGAAGGTGCTGAAGAGCATCCGGTTGATCGGGGAGCTGATCCCGGACCTGGAGTGAACGCCGGTCGGTTGTTGTCGCACCAACAGTTGTCGGGCATCCTCCGTGCATGGCTGTCGTCGTCTCGTTCATCGCGGTGCTGGTCAGCACGTTCGTGTTCGTCTACAACCGGCGAACATCGCGCCGGGACCTCCTGCTCGACGCGCACGAACGCCAGCTTTTGGGCGATAATCAGCACGGACGCGCGGTGCTTTTCGAGGCGCATGCAAGTGGCACGATGGTCGGCGAACTGTCCGCCGAAGACTTTCGGTCGGCCAACCATGCACTCTCGTCGCTCAACATGCTGGGATTTCTCTGCTGCCGACGGTACGTCTCGATGCGAGATTCGATCGCGCTGTGGGGGCTGACTGCAGTGCGAGTAGTCGCCGCGGCGGAGAAGTGCGGGCTCTTGGCTCTTCGTGACACACAGCAGAAGGGCACACCGGTCTGGCCGTACCTGCGCGAGTTCGCGCTGATCGCGCAGGAACGGTCGGACCTGTACCTGAATCCGCTTTGGCTCGGTGGGTTCCGGCGGAAACGCCGCCATCGGTTCCAGGTACAGGTGTCAGCCGACGACGGCTGACTGGTCAGGCCGTGAAGCCGCCGTCTACCGGGAGGACCACTCCGCTCAGGTGACTCGCCCGGTCGCTCAGCAGGAACGCCGCCGTCGAGCCGACTTCCGCCCCGGTGCCCACCTTCCGCAACGGCGTCGCCGCGATGCGGGCCTCCACGCCGCCCGGGATCGTGCGGCGCAGCTCGGCCAGCATCGGCGTCTCCGTCGGGCCTGGCGCGATCACGTTGACGCGGATGCCCAGTGGCCCGAAGTCGTGGGCGGCCGTGCGGGTCAGGCCGATCACCGCGTGCTTCGTCGCCTGGTACGCGCCCATGCCCGAACTCCCGCGCACGCCGCCGATGCTGCTGACGTTCACGATCGACCCGGCGCCCTGGCGCTCCATCACGGCGACCTCCGCGCGCAGGCACAGCCACGTGCCCTTCACGTTCACCGCCATGATCCGGTCGAAGTCCGCTTCGGGCACCTGGTCAAGACGTCCACCGCCGCCCATCGCCGCGTTGTTGAACGCGCCGTCCAGGCGGCCGAACCGCGAGACCGTCGCCGAGACGAACTCGTCCACATCGGACGCCGAAGAAACATCACCCGTCGTATACGCGACGTCGTAGTCGCCGAGCTCCGCGGCGAGCTTGGCCAGGGGTTCCTCGTGCCGCGCAACCAGCATCACCGAAGCACCGTCCTCGGCGAACACCCGCGCGGCGTCCGCGCCGATGCCCGAACTGGCCCCGACGACCAGGACCACCTTTCCGGTCAGCAAGCTCATGCTTCTCCTCCTCGCAGTGCCAGCATCGCGCGGGCGTCGGCCGGGGTGGCGATGGGCTTGCCGAGATCCTCCACCACCGCCCGGATCTTCCGGACCTGCTGGGCGTTGCTCTCGGCGAGCTTCCCCTTGCCGATCCACAGGCTGTCTTCCAGGCCGACCCGCACGTGCCCGCCGAGCCACGCGCTGTGCGTGCCGAAGCCCAGCTGGTCACGGCCGGCGGCGAACGCCGAGAACGCGTAGTCGTCGCCGAAGAGCTTGTCCGCGATGCGGACCATGTGCTCGAGGTTCGCGTGGTCGGCGCCGATCCCGCCGAGGACGCCGAACACGCCCTGGATCAGCAGCGGCGGTTTCGCCAGCCCGAGCTCGGCGAAGTACGCCAGCGAGTACAGGTGCCCGATGTCGTAGCACTCGTACTCGAACCGGGTCCCGGACTCGCCGAGGGTCCGCAGCGTGTGCTCGATCTTGTCGAAGGTGTTCACGAACGGCTTCGAGTAGGTGTTGAGCACATACGGCTTTTCCCAGTCGTGCTTCCACTCCGTCACCTTGTCCGCGATGCCGGAGTAGACGAAGTTCATCGATCCCATGTTCATCGACGCGAGCTCCGGACGCAGCCGGTAGGCGGCCGCGAGCCGTTCGTCCATCGTCATCGAGGACGCGCCGCCGGTGGTGATGTTGATGACGGCGTCGGTCTCCGCGGTGATCCGCCCGACGATCTTCTCGAAGACGTCGGGATCGGGTGTCGGCCGCCCGTCCGGCTCCCGGGCGTGCAGGTGCACGATGGCCGAACCGGCCTCGATGGCCGCCAGGGCGGCGTCGGCGACTTCGTCGGCGGACAGCGGCAGGTACGGGCTCTGCGACGGGATGTTCACCGAGCCCGTGATCGCGGTGGTGATGATGACCTTTTCGGCCGTGCGCATCAGTTCTCCTCTTCGGCGAGTGCGCGGTAGGCGTCCAGCTTCGCGTCGTCCAGCGGTCCGACCAGGCTCAAGGCCACCTGCGTCGCGCCCGCGTCGTACTGCGCCCGCACCGCATCGCGCACCTGGCCGGGCGTGCCGTACGCGACGAGCGCGTCGAGCAGCCGGTCGGACCCCGGTGGCGCGAGGTCCGCTTCGGTGAAGCCGAGCCGGGTCAGCTTCGCGATCTGGTGGGGGAGCGTCAGGTAGTAGGCGAGCCGATCCCGGGCGACCTCGCGGGCGGCGGAGCGCGACCGGCCCACCACCGCCCACTGGACGACGGACAGGAAGAGGTCCGCCCCGACCGTCTCCCGTGCCCAGCGGGTGTGCTCCGGCGTGACGAGGAACGTGATCAGCCCGTCGGCGCGTTCGGCCGCGAGGCGCGTGATCCCCGCCGAGTAGGCGCCGAGGACCCGCGGCACCCCGGTGGCCACCTTGTCGACGCCGTCGAGGTACTCGCGCAGGAACGGGAGCGGTCCGACCCCGCGTTCGCGGACCGCTCCACTGACCCCGAGCCCCAGCACGTAGCGCCCGGGGTAGCCCGCCGCGAGGTCCCGGGCCGCCGACCCGGCGGACTTCGGCACGCGTTCGAGCGCCCGCGCGACGCCGTTGCCGACGATGAGCCGGGACGTCGACCCGAGCACCAGCGCCGCCGTCGTGAACGCCTCCCGCCCGGCGACCTCCGGGATCCAGACCATGCGGTGGCCGTACTCCTCGAGCGCCCGCACGAACCGCACCACGCCGTCGTGGTCCAGGTCGTCCAGTTCGGCGATCGACAACGCCGTGCGCGGCAGGGACAGCGTCATGCGGTCGCGTCCCGGAACGCCCGGACCAGGCCGCGGGCGGCGTCGGCCAGCATCGTCGTGTCGTTGCTGAGCAGGACGAAGTCGCAGCCGTCCCGCACCGCCTGCGCGGCCTTCTCGGGCACGCCGCCGAACGCCAGCCCGCAGCGCTTCCCGGCGTCGTGGGCGGCCGCGATCGCCGAGGCGATCAGGTCGAGCACGTCCGGCGACGCGGGTGTCGAGCCCATCGACATCGACAGGTCCGCCGCGCCGACGAACACGGCGTCCACCGTGTCCAGCGCGAGCATTTCGGGTGCGGCCTTGACCGCCTCGACGCTCTCCAGTTGCGGGATGCACAGCACGTCGTCGTTGCCCGCCGCCAGGTACTCGGCGTTGGGCCGCAGTCCCCATGCTCCGGCCCGGCTGGTGCCGCCGGCGCCGCGGACGCCGTGGGGCGGGAACCGGCACGCCCGCCCGACGGCGGCCGCCTCTTCGACCGTGTCGACGTGCGGGACGAGGATGCCCATCGCGCCCGCGTCGAGGATCTTCTGGATCGTCGACGGCGTCTTGTCCGGCACCCGGACGATCGGCGTCATGCCCAAGGCCGCGGCGGTGTTGATCAACCGGTACGCCGTCACCAGGTCCAGGGGTGCGTGCTCCAGGTCGACGACCACGAAGTCGAACCCGGCGAACGCCATGATCTCGGCCGGCTCGGTCGAGGCGATCTTCAGCCAGGTGCCGACAGGAGTGGCTTCGCGGGTGAACAGCCCGCCACCGGTGCGCCCGCTCACGGCATGGGGTAATCGTCGGCGTTCAGGACCCAGCCCGGCTTTTCCGAGAAGTCCACGCGCGGCGGGCTGAAGATGTCGATCAGCTGGTTCACACCCGGGTCGCTCGCCTCGGACGTGTGCACCGTCGGCGGCGGGATGATCGTGACGGACGGGCTGCCGATCCGCACGTGCTCGTCCTCGCGCCAGGTGGTGCTGTCGGGCAGCCACGGTGTGCGGATGTGGTGGACGTATTCCCCTTGCACGGCCAGGGAAAGCTGCTCGAAGTCGTCGTGGTGGTGCGGGGAGAGCTTGTGCGGGTCGCGCGGCCCGTCCTGCAGCGGCAGGAAGTTCACCATGAACGACCGGGTGCGGAAGATCCGCCCGAACCGCTTCGGGTCGTCCGGTACCTCGGACAGCGGGTAGAAGCGGACACGCGGTTCGGCGGGTGCCGGCCAGCGCTCCAGCAGCGTGACGCGCGGGTGGTCCTCGGCGTACGCGTCGGCGTTGGCGACCCGGTCCCGCCAGGCCGGTTCGGTCGCCTCGACCAGCCGGACCAGCGGACCGTCGCCGTGGACGCTGATCCGCGACGCTCCGGGCGGGACGACGACGAGCCCGGGTTCGGCGATGCGGGTGGCGCCGTCGCCGGTCAGCACGGTGAACGCGGGGGAGGCGCCGGTGACGACGATCGCCAGCTCGCCGTCCAGGGTGCCGTTGTCGAGGTCGTCGCCGTCGCGGGCGTCGGTGTGGATGAGGATGACGTTCTGCGCGCGCACGACCGGGGTCGCGCGCAGGTCGAGGTACTGCGCCGCGGTGATCGCGGCGCCGCTGTCGGGCCGGGCCGCGGTGGCCAGCGCCGAGCGGGGATCGTCCTTTTCGTACACGGCGAGTCCTTTCAGGCGTCGAGGTTCAGCAGGTACGTCGGGTTGTCGCGGACCATCCGCCGCAGGTCCTTCTCCGGCAGACCCAGGTCGAGCAGCGCTTCGCCGACGCGCAGCCACGCGTCGACCGGCTTCGGGTTGGCCTTCTGGCCGAAGTCCGACGCCAGGACCGTGTGCTCCGGGCCGAGTGCCTCGATCCAGGTCAGCAGGTTCTTCGGGTCCCACTTCTGGGTGCCTTCGGGGTCGTACATGCCGACCTCGTGCTCGATGAACGCGCCGAGTTCGATCAGCTCGCGGCACAGGGCGGGGTCGGCGCCGATGACGAAGTCCGGGTGGCTGACGACCATCCGCTTCATGCCCCGCTCGTGCGCCTCCTGGAACAGCGTCCGGATGTACTCCGGGTACATGTGCCCGCCGTTGAGGACGGCCTGCTGCTCCTTGATCTCGTCGAGGATCTCGAGCGCCTCGGGCTTGAGCACGCCTTCGCCGTCGACGATGTCGATGCGCTCCAGCGTCAGCGGGACGGTGGTGGTCGGGAAGGCGCCGTCCTCGGGGTGGCAGTCGATGTGCCGGCCGGAGGAGATGGTCGGGAACCAGACGACCTTGCCGCCCATGCGCAGGGTCATCCGCACGGCGTGGACGTTGAGCCCGCCGACGGTGCTGTTGAGCGCGATGCCGCCGAAGGCCTGCGCCTGGACGTCGGCGAGGCGGCCCTTCATGGCGAGGATGTCCATCTGGGTGTTGTGGTGGTGGGACTTGGCGACCATGGCGCGCATCCCGATCCGGGCGCCGTCCTGGGCGGCCTCGACGTGGTCGAAGCGGCGGGGGAACGGGCTGGGGCCGGAGTGGACGTGCATGTCGACCAAGCCGTCCAGGACGGAGGCGATGGCGGGACGCGAGCTCATGAGCGGCCTTTCGGTTCACATTATGAAGTCAAAGTTCACTATAGGACCGGCTGTCAACCCTGTGACCGCTCTTGTGCATCGACGGACGCATATTTAGAGTGTCTGACGTTCACTTGGTGAACATTCAGTTCGGAGCAACGGAGGACGCTGATGTCCACACCGCCCAGCGCCGCAGCGGCGGCCGCCCGTCCCGGCACCCCGCACGGCCCGGACGTCACCAAGGTGCGCGCCGCGATCCGCGGCGGGACGCTCGCCTACTTCGTCGACCAGTTCGACATCTACCTGCCGATCGTCGTGCTGGCCCCGGCGACGGCGTACTTCCAGGCGGCCAACCTCAGCGCGAGCACGACGGCGCTGCTGGCGTCCCTGGTGTTCGCGTCCACGCTGATCGGCCGGCCGCTCGGCGCGATCATCTTCGGCCACTTCGCCGACACGGTCGGGCGCAAGCGCACGACGCTCGTCGCCGTCGGCGGCTTCGGCATCATCACGCTGCTGACCGCGTGCCTGCCCGGGCACGAGACGATCGGGATGTGGTCGGTCGGCATCCTCATCGCACTGCGGTTCGTCGACGGCATCTTCCTCGGCGGCGAGTACACGACGGCGGTGCCGCTGGCGATGGAGTGGAGCCCGAAGCACAAGCGCGGCCTCTACGCCTCGATCATCACGTCGACCTCGCCGGCCGCGTACGCGGTGATCGCCGCGATCACGCTGCTGATGCTGCAGCTGCTGCCCTCCGTCGGGCTGCACAGCGCGTACGTCCAGTGGGGCTGGCGAATCCCGTTCTTCGTCGGCGCGGCGCTGGCGGCCGTGCTGTTCCGCTACTACCAGAAGCAGGTGCACGAGCCCCCGGCCGAGCTGACCGGCGAGAAGCACAAGCTCCCGTTCGTGCGGCTGGTGAAGAAGTACCCGCGGGCGCTGGGCCAGGTGTTCATCCTGATGACCGGCACGTGGCTCGCGACCAACATGGAAGCCGCCGTGACGCCCGCGCAGCTGAAGGCGCACCTGGACCTGTCGAGCAAAGAGGTCACCATGACCATGCTCGTGATCAACGCGGCCGCCGCGCTGTCCTACCCGGTGTTCGGCGTGCTGTCCCAGCGCATCGGCCGGCGCCGGTTCTACATCGGCTACGGCTTGGCGATGGTCGTGGTCGGCGCGGGGTCCTACACGCTGCTGATGGCTTCGAACGGCGGCTTCGGCGCGGCGCTCGGCTTCGGTGTGCTCATCGGGGTGTTCACCGTCGGCACGTTCGGCCCGATCGCGGCGTACCTGACCGAACGGTTCCCGGCGAGCATCCGGTCGACCGGCTACGGCGTCGGCTACAGCCTCGCGCTCATCGCTCCGGCGTTCTACCAGTTCTACCTGCAGCGGTTCGACGGGGTGATGCCCGCGCACCTCGCCCCGGGTGTCCTCATCGTCCTCGCCGGCCTGCTGATCAGCCTCGGCGGCTTCCTCGGCCCGGAGACCAAGGACGTCGACATGGCCGACGACAGCACGATTCCCGCACTGTCCTGAATGGACATCTGCGGGCTGGCCGCCGCCAACCCGGTGTGGGTCGGCTCGTCCGAGCTGACCATGACCCTCGACGGCATCGTCGCCTGCGTCGACGCGGGCGCCGGTGCCGTCGTGGCGAAGTCGGTGAACGAAAGCGCGGCGGCCCGGCGCCAGCTGGACATCGCGGACTACGCCTTCGTCTCCGGCGACCGGGGAGTGCGGCCTCCGGGCCAGGCCTACCTCGGTGACGGCCTGCTGAACCGGTCCGGGCTGGCGCAGGTGGACCTGGACGACTGGCTCGAGATCCTGGCCGCGGGCGTGGCCCACGGTGCGGCGCGGGACTGCCCGGTGGTCGGCAGCATCACCCTCGGCGACCCGGCCGCGGCCGCGCGGATCGGGCGTGCGCTGGCTGCGGTGGTCCCGGCGGTCGAGCTGAACATCGGTGCGCCGCACGGCCGCGAGGCGCGTGCGGTGCGTCAGCTGACCGAAGTGGACGGTGTCGCTGCCGCCGTGCGGACGGTGCGCGCGGCCGTCGGCGTTCCGTTGTTCGTGAAGCTCCCGGGCCAGGCCTCCGACGTCGTCGCGCTGGCCCGGGCCGCCCGCTCGGCCGGTGCCGACGCGGTCGGGCTGGTCGGCCGGTACCCGGGTTTCCTGCCCGATCTCGACGGCGGCTCGGTGCTCGGGTCGTGGGGTGCGTGGAGCTCACCGGGGTGCCTCCCGATGAGCCTTTACTGGGTGAGCAAGGCGTTCCAGCGGCTCGACGTACCCATCATCGGCACCAATGGCGCCCGCACCGCGACGGACGTGCTGCGGTTCCTCGCCTCCGGCGCCCGGGCGGTAGAGGTCGTCACGGCGTTGTGGATCGGCGGGCCCGCGGTGCTCCGGGAACTGGTGGACGGCGTTTCCGGGGTCGGCGACGACTTCATCGGCAGCGCGCTCGCCGGAACACGGGAGTACGCCGACGTCCCGCCGGCGCCGTCCCCGGCGTGGCTGCCCTACACCGCGCGCTGGACGTCGTCGGGCCGGTAGTGCCCGCCCAGTTCGTGGGTGAGCTCGCGCGCGGTGTCGACCACGACCCGCAGCTCGGGCGTGTCGTCGCCCATCGACAGCGTGTTGTCCGGGCCCACGATCGCGATCGTGGCGCAGATGCCGTACTCGTCGAAGACCGGCGCGGCCACCGCGACGATGCCGGGCGTGCTCATGGCCGAGCAGTGGCCGGCCGCGCGCACCCGTTCGACGTCGGCCCGCAGTTCGTCGCGCGCGGTGCCGGAGAGGGTGCCGATCAGCCGTTCCATCGACAGCTGGTCGGCGTGGTAGGCGAGGAAGACCTTGCTCTGCGCGGTGTCCAGCGGCAGGTGGCTGCCGACCCGCACGGACACGATGACGATGGTCGAGGCGTTCTCCTCGACCCGCGAGACCACCGGGCCGGTGAGCCCCCAGAGGCTGAGCACGACGCTGGTCTGCGTGGCGCGCGAGAGCGCCTGCATGTGCCGCGGCGCGAGGTTGACGACGCGGCGGTGCCCGATCGCGAACGCGCCGAGCTGCAGGAGCAGCCCGCCGGGCACGTAGCCGCCGTCGGCGCTGCGTTCCAGCAGGCCGGCCGCGACGAGCGAGGTGCAGTACCGGTACGCCGTGGTGCGGTTCAGGCCGAGCCGTTCGGCGACCTGGGCGGCGGTGACGTCGGGGGTCGCCGGGTCGAACAGCGAGAGGATCTGGCTGACCCGGCTCACCGCCTGGATGTCCGCCTGGTCGGCACGGGCGTCCGGGGACCGCGTCGGTTTGGTCACGGGAAGCCTCCGCCGGAAGTCTGGAATCGCTGTTCACTTCGTGAACACGGGCATCAGGTTACCGGACCGGACGCTTCCCCTTGACCCATCGGATCAATCTCCCGCGAAAGCCGGATCCGTGACAAGTTCACGCCACTCTTTGTCAACTGGTCAGGTCTAGACATCCGATGGATCGCCGACCTAGTCTGGCGATCGTCCACCCCGTCTCGCCGCCGCCGGGCTCGTGGCCGCGGTCCGTCACCAGGAGAGTCATGACGTTTCGCGGTCTGGTCCTCGCGGTCGCCGTCGTTTCCGGCACGGTGGTGGCGGTTCCGGCCGCCGGGGCCGACGGGTGCGCCGGGCCGATCCGGCCGGCCACCATCATGACCGTCCGCTCCTGCGACAGCCCGGACCGCGTCGTCGCGAAGGCCGCGGCCGTCATCCCGCGGAAGGGGCAGCTGGCCTGGCAGCAGCGGCCGGTCACGGCGTTCACCCACTTCGGGATGAACACCTTCACCGGCCGCGAATGGGGTTCCGGCGCCGAGCACGAGTCCACCTTCGCGCCGCCGGCCGTCGACACCGCCCAGTGGATGCGGTCCCTCAAGGCCGCCGGCGTCACGCAGGTGATGCTCACCGCCAAGCACCACGACGGCTTCGTCCTCTACCCGACGCGCTACACCAACCACTCGGTGGTCGCGAGCCCGTGGTGGCTGACCCCCGGGTGCGCCGACCCGGCCCGCGACGCGGCCGAAGCCGCGCGGAACCAGGACCCGTCCGCCTATTGGCAGACGCGGAACACCCGCTGCGCCAACCCGCGCGGCGACATCCTGCGCGACTACGTCGACTCCGCGCGCGCCGCCGGGCTCAAGGTCGGCGTCTACCTGTCGCCCGCCGACGGCGCGGAGCTGCCCAAGACGTTCTTCGCCGACGAAGTGCGGCGCATCGAAGCGAAGGTTGCGGCCGGGCAGCCGTTGAGCATCGAAGAACAGGCCACGTACGAAGACCGCGCGAGCGCGCCGCGGGGGCAGGGCCGCTACGGGACGAACAGCCCGGTCACGCGCCGGACCATCCCGACGCTCGTGCCGCACGACGACCGCGCGGCCGCTCTTGTTCTGGGCAAGCTGCCGAGGTTCACCGTCGACGAAGACGACTACAACGCCTACTACCTCAACCAGATCTACGAGCTGTTCACCCAGTACGGCCCGATCGACGAGCTGTGGCTGGACGGCGCGAACCCCTGGCGCGACCACGGGATCAGCGAAACCTACGACTTCACGACGTGGTTCAAGATGATTCACGCGCTGTCCCCGGACACCGTCACCTTCGCCGGGCCCGCAGGGGTGCGCTGGGTCGGCAACGAGGCCGGGCAGGCGCGCGAGACCGAGTGGAGCGCGCTCCCCACCACCGGGGACCCTCGGACCGCGCACAACGAAGAGCTGTTCCTCGGCGGCGCGACCGCGGCCGACTTGGGGTCGCGGCAGAAGCTGGCCGATCCGTCGGTGCGGTACTTGCAGTGGGCGCCCGCGGAGTCGGACGTCTCGATCCGGCCCGGCTGGTTCTTCCACCCTTCCGAACAGCCGAAGTCCGCCGCGCAGCTCGTCGAGATCTACCGCCGGACGGTCGGGCGCAACTCGTCGCTGCTGCTCAACGTGCCACCGGGGCCGGACGGTCGGATCGCGCCCGCCGACACCGCCGCGCTGGCCGGGTTCGGCCGGGCCATCGCCCGGACGGAGGGCCGCAACCTCGCTGTTGGTGCTCCCGGTGCCGTCACGGACTCGTCGGTCACCACGGCGGAACCCCTGGACCGTCCTCTCGACGTCCGGCTGCCGCGGCCGGTCACATTCGACCAGATCCGGCTCGGCGAGGACATCACCCGCGGCCAGCACGTGGAAGGCGCGCTCGTGCAGGCCGAGGTCGGCGGCACCTGGCAGACCCTCGCCACGGTGACCACGATCGGCTACACCCGCCTGGTCACGCTGCCCGCGCCGGTGACCACCGCGCACCTTCGCGTCGTCGTCACGCAGTCCCGCGCCACGCCGTACCTGGCCACTTTCGCGTTGTACCGGACAGCCAGCTGAAAGGGAGTCATGACCCGCCGCCGAGCTCTGTTCGCCGCCGTCGTCACGGTGGCCGCCACCCTCACCGCCGCCACCCTCACCGCCGCCGGGCCCGCCGCCGCCGCGAGTGGCGCGGTACCCGTCGTTTCACCCACGCCGCAGCAGATCACCCGGACGTCCGCGGACGTGTCACTGCCGTCGTCGGTCGCGCTCGTCACCGACGGCAGTACCGACGCGGCGGCGAAGGACTTGCTGACCTCGCTGTTGCACGACCACGGTGTCCAGCGGATCACTTCCGGCGGCCACGGTCTGACCGTGCGCCTCGGCGGGGCGTCGGACGAAACGCCCTCGCAGGCCGAGGGGTACGCGCTGAGCGTGTCCCGGGCCGGGATCACGATCGCCGGCCGCGACGGCGCCGGGCAGTACTACGGCGTGCAGACGCTGCGGCAGCTGTTCGTCCGCGCGGGACGCGGGTGGGCGGTGAGCGGCGCGGCCGTGCGCGACTGGCCGAACATGGCGCTGCGCGGGTCGATCGAAGGCTTCTACGGTCCGCCGTGGACGACCGCGGACCGGCTTCGGCAGATCGCTTTCCTCGGCGAGGTCAAGGCGAACACGTACATCTACAGCGCGAAGGACGACACGTATCTGCGGGCGCGCTGGCGTGAGCCGTACCCGGCGGACGAGCTGGCCACGCTCGGGCAGCTCGTGCGGTCGGCCGTGGCTCACCACGTCGAGTTCACGTACGCGCTCTCGCCCGGCGTCTCGGTCTGCTTCTCGTCGCCGGCGGACATCGCGGCGGTCGAGGCGAAGTTCCAGGCGGTGTACGACCTCGGCGTCCGGTCGTTCTCGATGCCGTTCGACGACATCTCGTACACGAAGTGGAACTGTGACGCCGACCAGGTGGCCTTCGGGGCGCCCGGCCAGGCGGCGGCCGGCACGGCCCAGGTCTCGCTGCTCAACACGATCACCGAGAAGTTCGTGCGGACACACGACGGCGTCCGTCCTTTGCAGACGGTGCCGACGGAGTACAGCGACCTGAAGGATTCGCCGTACAAGACCGAGCTGCGTGAGCACCTCGACCCGTCGGTGGTGGTGCAGTGGACCGGAACCGACGTCGTCCCGCCGAGCGTGACCACGGACGAGGCCGCTCAGGTATCGGCGGTGTACGGGCGCAAGGTGTTCCTGTGGGACAACTATCCGGTTAACGACTACGAGCAGTCGGCGGGTCGGCTGCTGCTCGCGCCCTACGCACAGCGGGAGGCAGGGCTGTCCCGGTACCTCAACGGAATCGTCGCCAACCCGATGAACCAGGAGGCAGCGAGCGAGGTCGCCGAGTTCGGCGCCGCGGACTTCGCGTGGAACGACGCGGGTTACGCGCCTGCGCGGTCGTGGCCGCAGGCGTTGGCGCGTCTGGCGGGCGGTGATCCGCGGGCATCCGCCGCTTTGGCCGTCTTCGCGGACCTCGAGCACCTCGCGCCGACGTTCGGCCCGACGCCGTGGCAGCCACAGGCCCCGGTGCTGGCCGCCCGGGCTGCCGCGTTCTGGTCGCGGTGGAACGGTGGTGACCACCATGCTTTGTCCGATCTGCGCGCGTACGCGGTCCAGATCCGCGATGCGGCCGGGGTGATCCGCGGTGGGGGTGTGCAGAGTGCGTTCGTCGCGGAGGCGGGGCCGTGGCTGGACGCGACGACGTTGTGGGGCGACGCGCTGGTGACCCGGCTGGACGCGCTCGCGGCGTCTTCGCGGGGCGAGGTGGCTCGCGCTTCGCGGCTCACCGCTCGTGCGGACGACTTGGTGACGCGGGCGCAGGCGGTGAAGACCGGCAACACGAACCGGTGGGGTGTCCGGCAGGCGCTTGTGGGTGATGGCGTTCTCGACGCCTTGCTTGTGCAGCTTCGGGAGCGGACATGAGTCGGTGAGCGGGCGGAGTTGGTTTCCGGGACGGTTGCACCGAGGCGACGATTGATGTTCGCTCTGCCGGGTGCCGGGTGCCGGGTGCCGGGTGCCGGGTGCCGGGTGCCGGGTGCCGGGTGCCGGGTGGACCTTTGTGTAGCGCGTGGGTTAGGCCCGTAGCCGGTTGGCTGCGGGCCTGTCCCGTTTTGTTCATGCCGCGAATGGCAGTGGTTGGTGGAGGTTGTTGCGCCGGGGTTTTCGGCGTTTGTCCAGGAACACGGGTGGAAGGAACTCCGGTAGGCCGTCGGCGGCGATGCGGACTTGCCAGCCGGAGCGGTGCAGGAGCCGGTGGTGGTGGGCGCAGAGCAGGACCAGGTTGCCCAGCTCGGTCGGCCCGCCATCAGCCCAGTGGTGAATGTGGTGTCCCTTGAGCTTGCCCCGGTCAGGCGGACAGGTGGGCGTGTGTTGATTCGTAGGCTACCGGACTGCGATAGCCACGTGAAGAGTGCAATCTCTCGTTGTT
>NZ_JBFBBQ010000090.1:0-36299 GCF_040682775.1 Amycolatopsis sp. NPDC051106
CACCGGCGCCACCACGGGCGCCGGTGATCGCGACAAGGGCTCAGCGGGTCAGCGCCCGCCGGGTGAGGACCCGCGCCAAATGACGGCGGTACTCGGCCGTCGCGTGGGGCTCGTCCGGTGGGGATGTCCCCTCGGCCGCCAACTCGGCCGCGTCGGCAGCAGACGCCCCCGCGGCCAGTGCCGCTTCGGTCGCCGACGCCCGCAGCGGGACTCCGCCCATGTTCACCAGGCCGACGCGGCCGCCGGCGACGGCCACCCCCACCATCGCCCAGTCGATCGCGCGGCGGGTGAACTTCTGGAACGCCCAGTCCTGGCCGGTCTGCGCCGACAGGCGGATCTCCGTCAGCAGCTCGTCCGGCTCCAGCGGCGTCGTGAACGGGCCGAGGAAGAACTCCGCCGCCGGGATCCGCCGCTCCCCCGCCGGGCCGCGCGCCACCAGCACCGCGTCCGACGCCAGCACCGCCGCGGGCAGGTCCGCCGCGGAGTCCGCGTGCACCAGCGAACCGCCGATCGTGCCGCGGTGGCGGACCTGGCGGTCGCCGACCTCACCGGAGACGTGGGCCAGCAGCGGCGCGTGCTGCCGCAGCACGGGATCCCGCACGAGATCGCTGTACCGCGACAACGCGCCGATCACGACCTCGTCGCCTTCGAGCCGGACGTAGCGGAGCTCGTCGACCGGCCCGATGTCGATCAGGTACTCCGGCGCCGCCAGCCGCAGCTTCATCAGCGGCAGCAGGGAATGCCCGCCGGCGAGGACCTTCGCCTCGTCGCCCAGCGACGCGAGCCGGGCCAGTGCCTCGTCCACTGTGGACACGCGCTCGTAGCGGAACTCGGCGGGGATCACTCGCCCACCTCCTGTCCCGAAGCGTCGATCACGGCGCTCACGATGTTGTGGTACCCGGTGCAGCGGCAGAGGTTCCCCTCGAGGCCGGCCCGCACCTCGTCGCGGGACGGCTTCGGGTTGTCGGCCAGCAGCGAGACCGACGCCATGATCATCCCCGGTGTGCAGAACCCGCACTGCAGGCCGTGCTGCTCGCGGAACGCCCGCTGCACGGGGTGCAGCTCACCGTCCGAAGAGGACAGCCCCTCGACGGTCGTGACGGCGTGGCCGTCGGCCTGCGCGGCCAGCACCGTGCAGGACTTGACCGACTCGCCGTCGAGCAGCACCGTGCAGGCGCCGCAGGACGTCGTGTCGCAGCCGATGTTCGTGCCGGTCAGCCCGGCGGTGTCGCGCAGGAAGTGCACCAGCAGCGTCCGGTCCGGCACCTCCTCGGCCACCGGCCGCCCGTTGACCTCGATCGAAACCTTCACTGCTCGTTCTCCTTGCCGGCTGCTTCCAGTGCGGTCCAGACCCGGATCGGGGTCGTGGGCATGTCCAGGTGCTTGACGCCGCGCTCGCTCAGCGCGTCCACCACCGCGTTGTGCACGGCAGGCGTCGAGCCGATCGTCGCCGCTTCCCCGATCCCCTTGACGCCCAGCAGGTTCCGGTCGGTCGGGGTGGCCATGTCGACCAGCTCGAAGTCCGGCAGCTCGACGGCCGTGATGAACGAGTAGTCCGCCAGTGTCGCGGTGGTCGGGTTGCCGTCTTCGTCGTAGGTGACGACTTCCATCAGCGCCTGCGCCGCGCCCTGCCCGAGCCCGCCGTGGCGCTGCCCGCGGAAGGTGAGCGGGTTGACGATCGGGCCGGCGTCGTCGACGGCGACGATCCGCCGCAAGTCGACCTTGCCGGTCTCGGTGTCGACCTCGACCACGGCGAGGTGCGCGCCGAACGGGAACGTCGGCTTGCCGCCGCCGAACCAGACGTCGGCCGAGAGCTTGCCTTCGGCGGCCGAGGCCACCTGCGCCCAGCTCAGCACGGAGCTCGACGGCGCGCCGCGGACCTGCCAGACGCCGCGCTCGGCGTCCAGCTCGAGGTCGTCCGGCGCCGCTTCCAGCAGGTCGGCGGCCAGGTCTCGGGCCTGCGCGATCACCTCGTCGGCCGCCTGCCGGATCGCCGAGCCGCCCAGCTGCAGCGACCGGGAGCCGAACGTGCCGACGGCCTTGGGCACCTCGTCGGTGTCGCCGTGGCGGACGGTGATCTTCTCCAGCGGCACGCCGAGCTGGTCGGACAGCAGCATCGCCAGCGACGTGCCGAGCCCCTGGCCGTGCGGCGAGCTGCCGGTCCACGCGACGACCGAGCCGTCCGGGTGGATGTCGACGCGGCCGCTCTCCCCGCCCGAGTCGCCGCCGGTGATCTCGACGTAGGCCGCGATCCCGAGGCCGAGCTCGATCGGGTCGCCGGCCTCGCGCCGCCGCTTCTGTTCGGCGCGCAGTTCGGCGTAGCCGGCGGTTTCGAGCGCCTTGTCCAGGGCCGCCGCGTACTCGCCCGTGTCGTAGGACGCGCCCGTCGGCGTCTGGTACGGGAACTCCTCGGGCCGGATGAAGTTGACCCGGCGGACCTCGGCCGGGTCCAGGCCGAGCTCGCCGGCGAAGCGGTCCATCGCCCGCTCGAGCGCGGCCGTCGCCTCCGGGCGGCCCGCGCCGCGGTAGGCCGCGATCGGCGTCGTGTTCGTGACGACCCCGCGGCTGCGCGTCTCGACCTTCGGGAACCGGTACACGCCGACCGCCATGAGCTCCGTCAGCGTCGGCAGGAACAACGTCCGCGGGTACGCGCCGGCGTCCTGGATGACGTCGAGGCGGTACGCGAGGACGGTGCCGTCGCGCTTGCCGCCGATGGTCACGGTGTTCTGCTGCGCGCGGCCGTGCGTCATCGAGGTGAGGTTCTCGCTGCGCGACTCGACCCAGCGGACCGGCCGGCCGATCTCCTTCGCGGCCCAGCCGAGGACGGTCGCTTCGGGGTCCGCGCCGATCTTCGCGCCGAACCCGCCGCCGACGTCCGGCGCGATGACGCGCACCTTGTCCTCGCCGACGCCGAGGCTCATGGCCAGCTGCGTGCGGGCGATCTGGGCGTTCTGCGTGGAAAGCCAGACCGTCAGCCTGCCGTCTTCGCCCCACGCGCAGGACGCGCCCCGGACTTCCAGCGGCGCGGGTGCGACGCGCTGGTTGACGATGGTCGTCGTGACGACCACGTCGCAGTCCGCGAAGATGCCGTCGTCGAACTCCTTCGTGCCGTTGACCTGCATGACGTTGCTGCCGGTCTCGGGGTACAGCAGCGTCTCGTCCGCCAGCGCCGCGTCGATGCTCGCGACGGCGCCGAGCGGGTCGTAGTCGATGTCGACCAGCTCGGCCGCGTCGGCCAGCTGGTAGCGCTCCTCCGTGAGGACGAGCGCGACGGGCTCGCCGACGTAGCGCACCACCTCGCCCGCCAGCCACGGCTCCTTCACCGGCCCCGCGTCGTGCGGGTCGAGGCCGAGGTCGGCGGCGGTGAACACGCCGAGCACCCCCGGCGCCGCCTTCGCCTCGCTGACATCGATGCTTTCGATCCGCGCGTGCGCGACAGGACTGCGCACGAACACCGCATGCGCGGCTCCGGAAAGCGCTTCCTCCCGCAGATCGTCCACGTAGGTGCCGCCCGCGGTGATCAGGTTCTGATCCTCCTGGCGGACCACCCGGGTCCCGACAATGCTCATCTGGTCTCCTGCTCGCCGATACCCCGCCGATCATGCCCTTTTTTCAGGAGAACGCCAGCATCACGGCCAAGCCGAGGCCGGCGATGCCGATCCCGATGCGCAACGGCGTCGCAGGCAGGTGGCGCACGAGCGTCGCGCCCAGCCACCCGCCGCCGAGGGAGCCGAGGCAGACGGCGAGGGCGGCCAGCCAAACGACCTTGCCGGTGACGGCGAAGACGATCGCGGCGAGCAGGTTCGCCGAGCCGGTGACCAGGTTCTTCGCAGCGTTCGTCCGGGCGAGCGGCTGGGTCCAGACCGAAACGAGCAACGCGAGCATGAGCACGCCCGCGGCCGCGCCGAAGTAGCCGCCGTAGATGCCGATGCAGAAGGCCGCGACGCCGGTGGCCGGGCGCAGGCCGTGGTGCTCGGCGCCTTCCGCCAGCCGGCGCAGCCGCGGCCCGGCCATGAGGACGATCGAGGCCCCGCCGATCAGCCACGGGACGATCGCGGTGAACGCGTCGGACGGGGTCAGGAGCAGGATCAGCCCGCCGCACGCGCCGCCGACCGTGGTGATGACGCAGAGCGGGACGATCTGCCGCCGTTGGCCGGCGAGCTCCGGCCGCGCGCCGGCGGCGCCTCCGGCGGTGGTGCCGAGCATGGCGACGGTGTTGGTGATGTTGGCGGTGACGGGCGGGAGGCCCGCGGCGAGGAGGGCGGGGTACGAGACGAGCGAGGCCAGCCCGGCGATGGACCCGGTCAGCCCGGCCCCCACGCCGGCCAGGACGAGCAGGAGGAAGACGCCGGGGTCGGTGATCACGTTGTCATCTCAACACGGCGGGGACGCCCGGCCCCGGTGAGATTGCTCCCACGAGCCCTGGTGGTATAGGCCGTTATACGAATTACCCTAACCTTGTCCGAAAGCGGACGGGATCAGCCATCGGGCTTGCCTCGCCACGGGAAGCCGTCACAGAATCCGCGCTGACAAGGTTGTCATCGAGCGGAGAGCTGACCATGGGTGAGTTGAACCGGCGGAAAGCCCTCCTGGGCGCGGGCGGCGTCGCGGCCTTCCTGGCCTCGGGACTGCTGCCGGGGGTGGCGGCGGCAGCGGGGACGGCGAGCGGCCGGGCACCCGGCGGACCGCCGGACCCGGTGGCCGCCACCTACCTGCGCGTCCTGCTCCGGCACACCCGCTGGGCCGAGCAGCAGTTCGACGCCGCGGCCGGGATCTACCCCGCGAAGGACTTCACCTTCGCCGTCGTCCTCGGCAACGCGCTCCTCCTCACCCGCCCCGGCTACGACGAAACCGCGGCCGGCGTCAGCGAAGCGACCCTCAAGGCCCACACCCTCGCCACCATCGAGCACTTCGCCGCGTCGAACCTGCTCACCGGCGGCACCGAATGGGGCCGGAAGCTGTTCTTCGACACCACCTTCCAGTCGTACTTCGTGCTCGCCGCCCGTCTCCTGTGGACGGACCTCGACGACGCCACCAGGGCGAACGTCGAGCGCATCACGACCGAACAGGCTGCCTACACGACCGCCCTCGGCGACCGGGACGACCCCACGTCCGGCAGCTGGACGCCGAACGGCCGGAAGGGCGGCTTCGTCGGCGACACCAAGCTCGAAGAGATGGGTGTCTACGCGCAGTCGCTCGCCCCCGCGCTCGCGTGGGCGCCGAAGGACGCACGGGCTCAGGCGTGGCGGGACGCCTTCGGCACCTGGAGCCGCAACGAAGGCGGGCTGCCGGCCGCCGACCTGGCGAACCCGCGGCTCGTCGACGGCGTCCCCGTCTCCGCCAACACCGCCACGAACCTCTACGACACCTTCCTCGTGGAGAACCACGGCTCGTTCGGCCCGCACTACCAGGAAGAACTGTGGCGCACCTCGGGCCGCAACGCGATGCACTTCCTCGCGGCCGGCACGCCGCTGCCCGAAGTCCTCACCGCCCAGCCGAACGGCGAGCTCCTCTGGCGCACCATGCTGCTGATGACCAGCGACGCCGGCGAGCCGCTGATGCCGATGGTCGCCGACCGCGAACACCTCTACGGCCGGGACGTCATCCCGCTCGCCTTCCGCGCCCAGGTGCTCGGCGACCGCCACGCCGCCCGCGCCGAAGCCGACCTCGCCGCGCGCCTCGAGCCCTACCAGGCCTACGCGCCCGCCGACCGGATCACGAAGTTCTCCGGCGAACCGAAGTACGAGCCGGAGGCCCGCGCCGAACTGGCCATCAGCTACCTGCTCCACGAGTGGCGCGCCCAGCATCAAGGCCCCCTCGCGCCGGCGACCAAGGACGAGTTCGACACGCACGCCGCCGGGGTCGCCGACTTCGGGGCCGGGCCCGGCCTGCTGGCCCACCGCTCCCCCGCCGCCTGGGCGGCGACGGTGACCAAGCCCGGCTTCGTGAAGTTCGCTTGGCAGCCGCACCACGACGACTGGCTGTTCGTGCTCGGCGGCGCCAACCCGATGCTGCTCCCCGCCACGAACGTCGCGGTCAGGGAACGCCACGCCACGACCTACGAGAAGGTTCGCGACGGCTTCGACGGCACGATCGGCGTCCTGCGCTTCGACGCCGGGTACGCCGCGCTCGCCACCCTTCCCACCGGGGCCGCCGTGTACGCCAGCACCGGCGTCGCCGAGAGCGAAGGCGTCCTGAACGTCTACAACCTCACCATGCCGGGCGTCCCGGGCCTCGACGGCGACCGCACCTACACCGCCGCCGAAGGCAAGGTCACGCTCAAAGCGCAGGCCGCACCGACCGGGGCCCGCACCGACGACCTGACCTTCGCCTCGGTCACCGCCCGGTACGTCCGGATGCTCGGCGTCCAGCCGGACCCGACGTACGGCTATTCCCTCTGGGCCCTGGAAGTCCGCGACGGCGACGGCCCGGACCTCGCGCGAGCGGGCACCGCGTCGGCGTCCTCGGCAAGCTCCGGCAAAGAAGCCAGGTACGCGAACGACGGCAACCCCGCCACGCGCTGGGCAGTGTCCACATCGGACCGGCCACGGGCGGACAGCTGGCTCGCGATCGACCTCGGCACCCCGCGGGTCATCGACCGGGTCCGGCTGAGCTGGGAAGCGGCCGCCGGGCGCAAGTACCGCGTCGAGACCTCGCCCGACGGCGCGACCTGGACGGCCGTGGCGACCTACCCGGTGCCCGCGCTGCGCAGCACGAAGGGCTGGCTGGACGTCGACGGCCGGGCCGGGATCGTCGTCGACGGCCCGAACCCGGTGACGGTCACCGGCGACCGCGTCACCCTCTCCGACGGCCCCGCCGCACCCCTGGTCGCGGAGCTGTACCCGGACCCGGCGAACGCGCCGAAGCTCGCCGGGCGCCCCCGCACCACCACCGGCACGCCGGCGGTCCGCGCGACCGTCACCGACGGCTTCCTCGTGCTGGTCAACCTTTCCGGCGCCGCGGCGAGCGGCACGGCGACCCTCCCCCAGGACGGCGGCGCGTACCGGCTGTACCGCGGCGAGCAGACCGTCACCCGGACCGGCACCGAAGTGTCCTACGCCCTGGCCGCGGCGGAAGGCCGCATCGAACCGCCGCGGTTCACCGTCCGGGGCCCGGCCGGGCTCAAGGCGGTCGTGCGCGACGCGAGCCGGGTCGACCTCACCGCACCGGGGTCCCTCCCGGTGGTCGTCACGGTGACGCCGGAGGGCGGCCGGCCGCGGCCGGTGGTGCTGCCGCCGCGCCGGAGCGTCCCGGTCGTGTTCGGTGACGTCCGCCCGTACCCCCTGGCCGACCTCGCCCTCGGCCGGACCACCTTCCCCGCGGCACCCCTGCCGCCCGGGATGTCGAGCCCCGCGGCGGCCGTCGACGACGACCCGGCGACGGCGTGGCGGCCCGGCCCGAACGGCCGGCTGGTCGTCGATCTCGGGGCGGTGGCGGCGGTTTCCGCGGTCGAACTGGCCTGGACACCCGGCCGTCGGCCGTCGGCGAGCATCGAAACCAGCACCGACGGCGTCACGTACCGGACGGCGGGCACCGGCCCGGCCCGCTACGTGGCGGTCCGGACGGGCTGGCGGGACGGCGACGCGAGCCTCGTGCGGATTTCCGTCCGCACTTGATCGATCTCGCACCGCTCGCGGCGGGCCCCGGGGCGAGTACCTTGGCACCACAGGTCACGCCTGCCCGGGAGGACGGATGCGCGTCACGATCGCCGAGGTCGCCCGCCGCGCCCGGGTGAGCAAGACGACCGTGTCGAGGGTGCTCAACAACAAGGCCGATGTGGACGCGGCGACCGCGATCCGGGTGCGCGAGGTGATCGCGGCGACCGGGTACATCCCGAGCGCCGGCGCGGTCGGGCTCGCGCGGGGCGTGACCCGCACGGTCGGGATGCTGGTGCCCGGGCTGACCTGGCCGTGGATGGGCGAGGTGCTCCAAGGCGTCGCCGACGTCGTGGAGGCCAAGGGCTACGGGCTGCTGCTGTCCACGGCCAACCGCGGCGCGGACTCCCTCGGGGAGTTCTCCCGGCAGGTGTCGGCGAAGGCGTTCGACGGGCTGCTGCTCGTCGAACCGCCCGACGCCGTGCGGCACCTGCGCGTGCTGCACGACTCCGGGCTGCCGGTGGTGGTGATCGACGACCGCGGGCGCCGGCCCGCGTTCCCGTCGGTGGGCACCGACAACCGGCAGGGTGGCGCGGCCGCGGCCCGGCACCTGCTCGAAACCGGCCGCACGCGGCTCGCCACCGTGACCGGTCCGCGCGACTTCGGCTGCACGACCGACCGGCTCAACGGCTTCCGCGACGTGATCCGCGAAGCCGGGCTCGCCCTGGACCCGAATCTGGTCATCGAAGGCGATTTCACGAGTGAAAGCGGCGAGGCGGCGATCCTGCAGCTCCTCGCCACCGGCCCGCGGTTCGACGCCGTCTTCGCGCACAACGACCTCACCGCGGCCGGGGTGCTGGCCGGGCTGCGGAAGGCCGGGCGGGCGGTGCCGGCGGACGTCGCCGTGGTCGGTTTCGACGACATCCCCCTGGCCGCGCACACCCAGCCCGCGTTGACGACGATCCGCCAGCCCCTGCGGCAGATGGGCGAGACGGCGGCCCGGCAGCTGCTCGCCCAGCTGGGTGGGGCACCCCAGCCGGACGAGCCGCTGATCGTCCCGACCTCCCTGGTGATCCGGGAGTCGACTCAGGAGACGGTCAGCGCCGCCGAAAGCGGGACGTTGCACGAGGAATCGCCGAGGTAGACGCGGTACTGGCCCGCGTTCGCCGTCCACGACCCGGTCCCGTGCGCGAGGTCCGGGACCCGGCCCTTACTGGTAGACCCGCACGTAGTCGACGACCATGTCCTGCGGGAGCACGGTCCCCGCTCCCGGCGGACCGGGGAAGTCGCCGCCGATGGCGTTGTTGAGGATCAGGAAGAACGGGTGGTCGTAGACCCACGGCCCGCGCGTGCTCTCGACGGTGTCGCGGTTGATCGTCTCGAACGCGTTGCCGTCCACGGAAAAGGTCATGTGCGACGCGTCCCAGTCGAGACCGAACTTGTGGAAGCCGGCGGAGACGTCCTGGCCGAGGTCCAGGGGCGCGCCGATGCCGCCGGCGCCGTTGTAGGCCGGGGCGTGAATGGTCGAGTAGGCCAGGTTCGGCGACTTCCCGACGTGCTCCATGATGTCGATCTCACCGCAGTTCGGCCACGGCGTGCCGCTGAAGAAGTTCGCGCCCAGCAGCCAGAACGCGGGCCACAGCCCCTGCGTGCCGGACACCTTGATGTTCGCCTCGACGTGGCCGTAGGTGAAGCTGAACTTGCCCGCGGTGTTGATCCGGCCCGAGGTGTACTGGCACGTCGTGCTGCCGCTGATCGGGTCCGGCGGGCAGGCGCTGCCCGGGGTGGCTTCGCGGCGGAGCTGGATGACGAGGTTGCCGCGGCCGTCCTGCTTGGCGTTGTTGTTGTTCGTGTAGTACTCGAGCTCGTTGTTCACGCCCGGGCCGGTCTCGGCGGTCCACTTGCTCGCGTCCGGGCCGGCGCCCGAGGCGCCGTTGAACTCGTCGCTCCAGACCAGCGTGCCCGGGAAGTGCGGGGCCGGCGGCGCGGGTGGCGGAGTCGTCGGGTTGCCGCCGGTGCCGTAGACGTCGAAGCCCCACAGCGAGTAGCCGTAGCCGTTCGAACGCGCGGTGCCGTACATCCGGACGTACCGGCCGCTGCCGTTGACGGTCAGCGTCTCCTTGAAGCCCTTGCCGGTGGTGGTCGAGTAGAGCGATGTCCAGTTCGCGCCGTCGTTCGACACCTGGAGCTGGTACGCGACCGCGTAGGCCGGGTCCCACTGCAGGACGACCTGGTGCACGGCCGCGACCGCGCCGAGGTCGACCTGGATCCAGCCCGGGTCGACCCAGCCGGTGGTCGCGCTGGTCGCCCAGCGCGTGGCCGGGTCGTGGTCGAACGCCTTCGCCGGCAGGCAGCCGGGGCAGTTGCCGTCGTCCTGGTACGACGAGGCCGTGCCCGGCTTGCCGTAGGACAGCAGGACGTCCCCGGGCTGGGTCGTGCCGCCTCCGCCGTAGACCTGGAACTCCCACAGCGAGTAGCCGTACTGCGTGGCGCGCTGGGTGCCGGTCAGCCGGACGTACCGGCCGCTGCCGGTCACGTTCAGCGTCTGCGTGCCACCGGTGGCGGTGGTCGTCGAGTACAGCGACGTCCAGGTCGTGCCGTCGGCGGACGCCTGGATCGTGAAGGCCTTGGCGTAGGCGGCTTCCCAGTTCAGCACGACCTGCGACAGCTGCTGGCTGGAGCCGAGGTCGACCTGCAGCGTCTGCGGGTCGCTGAACGCGCTGGACCAGCGGGTGCCGGGGTCGCCGTCGACCGCGGCGGACGCGGGTGTTCCACCGTTTTCGGTCGAGGACGCCGTCACCGGACGGCCTTGGGAGAGCAGGGTGGGCGCGGCCTGGGCCACCGGTGCGGTGAGCAGGGCGGCCAGGGTCAGGGCGAGGACGGCGAGAACACCGGTCCTCGGCATGCGGCGTTGCATGGGCACCTCCACGGCGAACCGGCGCCGGGACGGCTTTGCCCCGGCGCGGATCGGCTCACGTGGTCCTCGGCGCGGGTGTGGGTCCCGCTCCTCGGCACGCTCTTACTTCAGGATATAAATAAAGAGTCGTAAAATGTCAACGACGCTGCGCCGGACGGTCGCGGACCACCGGCAGGACTGGTCCGGGAGAACGAATCCGGGCCGGAGCCTTGACTACGCCGACACGCGCGCTGTTAACTTCGAGCCGCCGGTCGGAACCGGTTCCGTGACCGCCACCCGGGATGGTTCCGCCGCGAAACGCACGTCTTCGGGCTGACCGGTTCGCGCCGTCGCACCCACTCGGCACCGCTCCACCGGCTCACGGTGCCGGGCGGGGGCCGCGGACGCGAACCCGCCGCACCACCCGACGCCGGCGCGAGCTGTGGGGCTCGCCCGGTCCGCCGCCGCCCGGCACCGCCGCGCGGCCCCTTCCGGACGTCCTCCCCCCGATCAGGCAGGCAGATGAGATCAACGACGTTCTCCCCGGTTCACCGCCTCCTCGTGCTCGCGACCACCCTCGTCACCGCGGTGACGACCGCCGCGGTCGTGGGTTCCGCACCGGCCCAGGCCGCCGCGTGCGGATCCACCAACCTCGCGCAGGGCCGCACCGCGACCGCGTCGTCGACCGAAAACGGCGGGACGCCCGCGTCCGCCGCCGTCGACGGCAACACCGGCACGCGCTGGGCCAGCGCGTTCAGCGACCCGCAGTGGCTGCAGGTCGACCTGGGTTCCGCGCAGCAGCTCTGCGACGTGGTCCTCACCTGGGAAGCCGCGTACGGGAAAGCGTTCTCCGTGCAGCTCTCGAGCAACGGCACGAGCTGGACCGACGCGTACACGACCACCACCGGCACCGGCGGCACGCAGACCGTGCCCGTCACCGGCACGGCCCGCTACCTGCGGGTCTACGGCACCCAGCGGGCCACCGGCTACGGCTACTCCCTCTGGGAGGTCGCCGTGCACGGCACCGGCGGCGGGACGACCATCCCGCCGACCGACCCGCGCAACCCGGACCTCGGGCCGAACGTGTCGGTGTTCGACCCGTCGACCCCGGCCGCGACGATCCAGAACCGGCTGACGCAGCTGGCGAACCAGCAGCACACCAACCAGTTCGGCTCCGAGCGCTACGCCGTGCTGTTCAAGCCCGGCACCTATGACGCCGACGTCAACCTCGGCTTCTACGAGCAGGTCGCGGGCCTCGGGCTGTCCCCCGACGACGTCAACCTCAACGGCCACGTCCGCGTCGAGGCGGACTGGCTGCAGCAGGGCGACAACCCGGCCAACAAGGGCAACGCGACGCAGAACTTCTGGCGCTCCGCCGAGAACCTCTCGGTGACCTTGCCGGCGGGCCAGGTCGAACGCTGGGCCGTCGCGCAGGCCGCGCCCTACCGCCGGATGCACCTCAAGGGCAGCCAGATCCAGCTGTGGAACGGTGGTGACGGCTGGGCCAGCGGTGGCCTGATCGCCGACAGCAAGATCGACGGTGTCGCCGTTTCCGGTTCGCAGCAGCAGTTCCTCACCCGCAACAGCGAGCTCGGCGGCTGGCAGGGCGGCGTGTGGAACATGGTGTTCGTCGGCTCGACCGGCACCCCGCCGGCGTCGTTCCCGAACCCGCCGGAGACGGTCGTCGGCCAGACGCCCGTGATCCGCGAGAAGCCGTTCCTCTACGTCGACGGTTCGGGCAGCTACAACGTGTTCGTCCCGGCGCTGCGGCAGAACTCGCAGGGCACCAGCTGGGGCCACGGCGCCCCGGCCGGGCAGTCGATCTCGCTCAGCGAGTTCTACGTCGCCAAGCCGTCCGACTCGGCCGCGACGCTCAACGCCGCACTGGCCGCGGGCAAGAACCTGCTGGTCACGCCGGGCGTGTACCACCTCGACCAGGCGCTGAACGTCACGCGCCCGGACACCGTGGTGCTCGGCCTCGGGCTGGCGACGCTGCAGCCCACCAACGGCACCGCGGCGATCACGACGTCCGATGTGGACGGCGTCAAGATCGCCGGACTGCTGATCGACGCGGGCGCGGTCAACTCGCCGGTGCTGGTGCAGGTCGGGCAGCCGGGGTCGAACGCCAACCACGCGGCCGACCCGACGTCGCTGCACGACGTGTTCTTCCGGATCGGCGGTGCGGCCGTCGGGAAGGCCACGCAGACGCTGGTGGTCAACTCGAACAACGTCATCGGCGACCACATGTGGCTGTGGCGCGGCGACCACTCGAACGGCGTCGGCTGGAACGTCAACACCGCGGCGAACGGCCTGGTGGTCAACGGCGCGAACGTGACGATGTACGGCCTGTTCGTCGAGCACTACCAGCAGTACGAGGTGCTGTGGAACGGCAACGGCGGGCGGACGTACTTCTTCCAGAACGAGATGCCGTACGACCCGCCGGACCAGGGCTCGTGGTCCAGTGGCGGCGGCCGGCAGGGCTGGGCGGCGTACAAAGTCGCCGACTCGGTGACCAGCCACGAAGGGTGGGGCCTGGGCAGCTACTGCTTCTTCCAGACCAATCCGTCCATTGTGGCCGGTCACTCCTTCGAAGTGCCGAACAACGGCGGGGTCCGGTTCCACAACCTGGTCTCGGTGTCGCTCGGCGGCGTGGGCACGATCGCCCACGTCATCAACGACACGGGTGACCCGGCCAACACGGCCCACCAGGTGAGCCCGCTGAACAACTACCCCTGAGGAAAGCTCGTCGCGCGCCGGACGGCGGCAGTCACGTCGTCCGGCGCGGGACGGTCCAGCACAGCGGCGACGTACGCGTCCGGGCGGACCAGCCAGGCTTCGCCCGGACGCGCGCCGAGCGCTCCGCCCACCGGAATCTCCGCCGAGCGCATCCCCGCGGGGTCCACGCCTGGCGTCGTAAGGAGCAGGAAGCCTTCGCGGGCCAGGTCGCGCAACCGTCCACCCGGGACGGTCACGTCGGGGAGCAGGATCCCGGGGCCGGGCGGCGGCACCGCCCCGCGCGGCGGCCGGCCGGCGAACGGGCGCCGCGGATCGGGCGTGGTCAACGGCGAATCCGCGTACCAGAACGGTTCGGCCAGCCGGCCCGAGTCGACCTGCTCGCACGCGGCCGGGTCGTGCGCCGCGCGGGCGAGGACGTCCGAGCGGCGCCGGTGCCGCTCGGCGTCCTGGGGTACCAGGAAGTCCATCGTGGCCGTGGTGACGGCCGCGTTTTCCACCGCCGCCGCGTGCCGCTCGGCGTGGTAGCTCTCCAGCAGCTCGTCGCCCGCGTGGCCGCGCAGCGCCCACGCGAGCTTCCACGCCGCGTTCTCGGCGTCGGCGACGCCGGAGTTGAGTCCGCGCGCCCCGAACGGCGCGACCAGGTGTGCGCAGTCCCCCGCGAGCAGGACCCGCCCGACGCGCATCCGCTCGACCAGGCGGGTGTGGAACCGGTACACCGAGCGCCAGACGACCTCGTACGGCACCGGCCCGATGATCGCCCGGATCCGCGCGTCCAGCGCGCCGCCCGACTCCTCGGCCGCGAGGTCGTAGTTCTCCGGGACCTGCCAGTCGATGCGGAACTGCGAGCCCGGGCACGGGTGGATGAGCACCTGGCGGCCCGGGTTCCACGGCGGGTCGAAGTGGAACCGGCGCTCGGCCGCCCAGCCCGGCAGGTCGGCGCGGATGTCGCAGATCAGGAACAGGTCCCGGAAGGACACCCCGTCGAGGCGCTGCCCGAGCGCCCGCCGCACCGTGTCGCCCCGGGCACCGGCGCACGCGATCGCGTAGTCGGCTTCGATCCGGCGTGGCCCGTCCTTCGTCGCGCACTCGACCACGACGCGGCCCGGCTGGGTCACGCCGGTGACGCGGTGGCCGCGGCGGACGTCGATCAGCGGCTGCCGCGCGATCAAGCCGTCCAGGACCTCCTCGACGCGGGCCTGCGAGAGGTTGACGAACGGCGGCAGGGCCGAACCGCCGTCGGGCAGGTTCAGCGAGAACAGCTCGGCGTCGCGGTGGAACGTCCGCGCGGTCGTCCAGGTGAGGCCTTCCTCGGCGAGGCAGCCGGCGCCGAGCGACGCCCAGACGTCGAGCGTGTCCCGTTGCTGGCAGATGGCCTTGGACCCCACGGGGTCGCGCACCTCGTGCTCGTCGAGGAGCACCACGGGTACGCCCCAGCGCGCCAGCAGCAGCGCGGCCGTCTGGCCGACCGGGCCGCTGCCCAGGACGGCGACGCTCATCCTTGGAGCTGGTCCCAGACTTCGCGGTCGCGTTCGGCCGTCCACACCACCGGCCGCTCGACGCCGCCGAGTTCGTCCCACAACCTCGAGACGTCGAACGGCAGGCAGTGCTCGAAGATCGGCCACTGGCCGTACTGGCCGACGAGGGCCGCGTGGGTGCGCTCGAAGGCGTCCTTCAGCGTGCCGCCGGCGTCGCGGGCCGCGCCGACCTCGCGGATCATCGTGTCCAGGAAGTGCCGGGTTTGGGCGATCGCGGCCTCGACGGCTTCGCGGCCACGGCTCACGCCGCCGCGGCCGCCGATCAGCGTCTCGGCCCCGAAAGCACCGACGCGGTCCAAAGTGGACGACGCCCAGTCGCGGTGGAACGCGTCGCCGGTGTACAGCGCGGCTTCGGCTTCCACGAGGTCGCCGGCGTAGAGGATCCGCTGGCGCGGAAGCCAGGCCACGATGTCGCCTTCGGTGTGGCCGCGGCCGCAGTACTGCAGGACCAGGTCGCCGCGGTCCCCGCCGAGGTCGAGGGTGAGCCGGTCGGAGAAGGTCAGCGTCGGCCAGGTCAGGCCCGGCACCGAGTCGGCGCCCTTCGCCAGCCGCGGCATCCGGCCGAACTCGCTCGCCCAGTCTTCTTTGCCCCGCTCGGCGACCAGAGCCCGGGTGTTCTCGTGCGCGACGATCACGTCGGCGTCGAACGCCGACGCGCCCAGCACGCGCACCGCGTGGTAGTGGCTCAACACCAGGTAGCGCACCGGTTTGTCGGTGTGCTCCCGCAGTTTCGCGAGCCACTCGCGAGCCGCGACGGGGGTGGCCAGCGCCTCGAAGCAGACGAGGAAGTCCTCGCCCTCGATCGCGCCGATGTTCGGGTCGCCCTCGGCGGTCAACGCGTAGACGCCGTCCGCGAGGACTTCCAGGGTTTGCGCTTTCTCCGCCAGGTCGGCCGAAGAGGCGAAGGCTTTCTTCGTCACGGCGAGCGCTCCTTTGATCGTCAAAGGTTTGACTATCTCGCCGGTCACAGTAGCCCGCCGCACCGGAGCGCGGAACCCTTTCACCTAACCTGGGCCGCATGACCGACCGACCGGCCGAAGACCTGGATTACCTCTCGTTCGTCGACTACGCGATCGGGAAGACGAAGGCGGAGCTGCCGGACACCGACCCCGTCGCGATGCGCCTCGGCCTCACGCTGCACCGGCTGGCGGGTGCGCTGGTCTACGACTGGGAGTCGACGGTCCACCGGCCGCGCGGCCTGAGCTGGGGCGGGTTCCGGGTGCTGTTCGTGCTGTGGCTGGCCGGCCCGCTGGAGTCCCGCCACGCGGCGCGCCTGGCCGGGATGAGCCGCGCTGCGGTGTCGGCGCTGGTCAAGACGCTGGAGCGGGACGGGCTGGTGACGCGCACCCAGGTCCCGAGCGATCGCCGCGCGGTCCGGCTGGCCTTGACCGAAGCGGGGCACACGGCGGTGACGGACGCCTACCAGGCGCACAACGCGCGCGAGCAGGCGTGGGCGGCGTCGCTGACGCCGTCGGAGCAGACGGTCCTCATCGGACTGCTGGAGAAGCTCACCACGAGCCCGGCGGCCGCGGCGGCCCAGCGGCTGGCTTAGCTGGCCAATCCGGGCAGCGTGTGCCCGGTCTGCTCGGCTTTCGCGCGGAGGTACCGGACGTTGTTCTCGGTGGCGAAGACCCCGGTCGGAACCTGCTCGCGCACGCCGATCCCGGCCGTTTCGAGCTGCGCGACCTTGTCGGGGTTGTTCGACAACAGGTCCACTTTCGCGACACCCAAAGCTTCGAGCATCTGCGCGGCGACGGTGTAGTCACGGGCGTCTTCGGGCAGGCCGAGCGCGGCGTTGGCGGCGTAGGTGTCGAGGCCCTGGTCTTGCAGCGCGTACGCGTCGAGCTTGTTGTAGAGGCCGATCCCCCGGCCTTCCTGCCGCAGGTAGAGCAGGTAACCGCCGGCTTCCGAGATCCGTTCGACGGCTTCGGCCAGCTGAGGCCCGCAATCGCAGCGCGCGGACCCGAAGACGTCCCCGGTGAGGCATTCGGAGTGCGGCCGCACCAGCGGCACGTCCCCGGGGGTACCGAGGACGAGGGCGAGGTGCTCACCGCCGTCGTCGAGTCCCCGGAAGGTGACGGCCTCGGCATCGACCTCGACGCCGCCGTGCAGCCGCAGCGGGATCCGCACCCGCGTCCGCACCTCAGCCGTCATGCCTTCTCCCCTGGGATCGCCCACGTGATCGACCCTACCGGAAGTTCAAATTCGAACGATCGGCGTTGTGTGCCGGGTCATCGCCTGATCGAACACCGGGAGGCGCGCGGTTCTTCCCGGCGGCGGTTCGGCCGGAAAACCGGTGGCCCGCACGTCATATCCTCAGCGCATGATCCCAGGTGCCACCGCCGCGTCCTTCTTGCTGGTCGTCATCCTCGGCGCGATGTCGCCCGGGCCGGACTTCGTCGTCGTCACCCGGTCGTCGCTCGCCGGGGGCAAGCGGGCCGGGGTCGCCGCCGGGGCCGGGATCTCGCTCGGGGTCTTCGCCTGGGTCGTCGCCATCGCCTTCGGGGTGGCCGCCGTGCTCACCGCCTCGGCCGTCGCCTTCAGCGTCGTCAAGCTCGTCGGGGCGGCCTACCTCGTGTTCCTCGGGGTGAAGGCCTGGCTCGCCGTGCGCCGCGGCGACTACGGCGATCTCGGCGAAACCGGCGAACGAGCGGCCCTCAAGGCCGGCGCCGCCTTCCGGCAGGGGCTCTTCACCAACCTGCTCAACCCCAAGGTCGCCGTCTACTTCCTCGCCCTGCTGCCCCAGTTCCTCCCCACCGACGGCGCCACCCTGCAGACGCTCGAGCTGGCCGCCATCGCGACCCTCGGCACCGTCGTGTGGTTCGCGGCCCTCGCCCTCGTCGTCGGCGCGTTGAAGCGGTTCTTCAGCGATGGACGCGTCCGGCGGGGCCTCGACGCCGTGCTGGGCAGCGTGCTCGTCGCGCTCGGTTTGAAGGTCGCCGCCGAAACGGCCTGAGGGCCCGCCGGTGCGGGCCCTCAGGCAGCGTCACAGCTGGTCGGCCGCCAGGAGCGTTCCCTCGACGCGCGCCCGGATCTTCGCGAACGCGATGTCGCGCGAGGTCGACGTGTCGTCCGCGAACGGCGAGAACCCGCAGTCGTCGCACGTGCCGAGCCGGTCGGCCGGCAGGTACTTCGCCGCCGCGAGCACGCGGTCGCGGACCTCCTCCGGCGTCTCCACCCGCGGGTCGATCGGGTCGATCACCCCGACGAAGATCCGCTGGTCCGCGCCCAGGTTGTCCCGGATCACCTCCAGCGCCGCGGCCGGCTCGGCCTCGCTCGCCAGCTGGACGTAGAAGTTCCCGGCCTTCAGCTCGAACAGCGCCGGCAGCAGGCCCGCGTAGCCGACGTCGAGGCTGTGCACCGAGTCCTGGTCGCCGCCTGGGCAGGTGTGGACGCCGATCTTCGCGCGTTCCTCCGCCGTGAACCGGTCGAGGACCGCGTTGTTGAGGTCGACGAACTGCCGCAGCAACCCGCCGGACGGGTCGAGCTTCAACGACAGCCGCCCCTCGGTGAAGTCGATCTGCACGCTGTGCGCCCCCGCGTCGAGGCTGCGCCGGATGTCCGCCTCGGCCTCGTTGACCAGGTCGGCGACGAACTGCTCGCGCGAGTACCCGTCGATGCCGTCACCCGGGTAGATCAGCGAGAGCGCGGACGCGGCGATGACGGCCTGCTTGACCGGTTTGCCCGTGAGCGCCTTCGCCCGCGTCAGGTACTCGTCGGCGTGGGTCGCGTAGCGGAACGGGCCCGCGGTCAGCCGCGGCAGCTGCCGGGTGTGCCCGTCGGCGAACGGGATGACGACGCCGTCCGGCGCCAGCGCGCTCAGCCCCGCGAGCGGGTACGTCGCGAAACTGGGCTTGCCCTGCTCGCCATCGGAGACGACCGGCGACCCGGTCTCTTCGAACCGGCTGATCGTGTCGGCCAGCGCCCGGCTTGCCAGCTCGGCGAGCTCGGTGGCGTCGATCCGTCCGGCGGCGAACGCCCCGAGCCCCTCGATGAGGTACCCGGGACGCGGAATGCTGCCGATCGGTTCGGTGGGCAGGGTCATGGAGTCCTCCGCTGCTTGAAGGTCCAGACCGGCGTCGAACCGGCGCGAAGCCGGCCTGACCGGCCTCGTGTCAGGCGAACCTAACCCGCTCGCGGGCGATCACCGAGCGCGGATCACCCGGTCGGAGCAGCGAAAAGCACGAAATGAGAAGACGTTCGGCGGTTAACGAGGAGGACGATGGGGTATTCGCTACGGCGACACGGCGGGTTCGGCGCCGAAGGAGTACCCCGATGCTCAGTCACCACGATCGCACCGAGCTGGAGAAGATCGAGCGCACTCTCGAGCTCAGTGACCCCGACCTCGCCACCGCCCTGCGCGACGGGCGGCGCCCGAGGTCGCGCGCGCTCCGCAGCGCCCTGCTGATCGCCGTCGACGTCGTCGCGGTGACGTTGCTGGTCCTCGGGCTGGTCCTGCCCGATCCCGGCGTCACCCTCTGCGGGATCCTCGCCCTCACCGGCACCGTCTGGACACACGTGGCGCGCCACCGCCTCTGAACTTCTGAGGCACACTGGGCCCGTGAAATGGGTCCTGCACGTCGACCTCGACCAGTTCATCGCCGCGGTCGAGATCGCCCGCCGGCCGGAGCTGCGCGGGAAGCCCGTGGTCGTGGGCGGCAACGGCGACCCCACCGAACGCGCCGTCGTCGCGACCGCGTCCTACGAGGCCCGCGAGTTCGGGGTCCAGTCCGGCATGCCGCTGCGGATCGCCGCCAAGCGCTGCCCGGACGCCGTCTTCCTGCCCAGCGACCCGCCGGCCTACCTCGAGGTGTCCGAGCACGTGATGGCCGCGGTGCGCGAGCTCCCGGTCGTCGTGGAGGTGCTGGGCTGGGACGAAGCGTTCGTCGGGGCCGAGACGGATGACCCGGAAGCGCTGGCGGCCTCGATCAAGGAGGCCGTGGCGCGCGAGACCGGGCTGTCGTGCGCCGTCGGCATCGGCGACAACAAGCTGCGGGCCAAGCTCGCCACCGGCTTCGGCAAGCCGGGCGGGATCTTCCGGCTGACGCAGGAGAACTGGTGGGACGTGATGGCCGCGCGTCCCACCGACGCGCTGTGGGGCATCGGCGGCAAGACCACCAAGAAACTCGCCGAGCTGGGCATCCACACGGTTCTGGACCTGGCCGGCGCGGACGTCGCGGCGCTGGCCGCGCGGTTCGGCCCGAAGACCGGGCCGTGGCTGCGCCTGCTCGGCGGCGGGATCAGCGACGCGGAGGTGAGCGCGACGCCGTACGTGGCCCGCTCCCGCAGCCGCGAGACGACGTTCCAGCGCGACCTCACGGACCCGGCGGAGATGGCCGCGGAGGTGTCGGCGCTGGCCAAGCGCGTCGGGCAGGACGTCCTCGACGAAGGCCGCCCGGCGGCGCGGATCGCGGTGAAGGTGCGGTTCGTGCCGTTCCTGACCCACACGCACAGCATCACCCTGCCCGAACCGACGTCGGACGCCGCCGAGATCGACCGCGCGGCGCAGGAGGTGCTGGGGATGTTCGAGCTGACCCGCGCGGTGCGGCTGCTGGGCGTGCGGGCGGAGTTCTTGCGAGAGGACTAAAGCTCCTCCGGCAGCGGCAACGGCCGGTCCGGATCCAGGTTCACCCCGCCCGCCCGGAGCGTGTGGTCGAGCATCGCCCAGATCGTGCCGCTCAGCTGGGCGGTCAGCTGGTCGAGGGTGAGCGTGCCCGGGTGGTCGAGCCAGCGGGTCGTCGCCGACTCGACGTAGCCGACCAGGCCGAACGCGATCGTGTCCGCCGGGGCCGGGTCCAGGCCGAACGCCGTCAGGTAGCCGGTGAACAGGCGGCTGAGGTGGCGGGCGATCGTGCCCCGGACGTCGGTGCGGCCCTCCGGCGTGCCCGGCAGCGTGCGGACGAGGTACCGGTGCAGCTGGGCGTGCTCGGTCAGCCAGCGCAGGTGGGTGGAGATCGCCGCCGCGATCATCTCGGTCGGCGAACCCGACGGGTGCCAGAGCGGCTGGAGCTCGGCCGTCACCAGCTCGGCCGCCCGTTCGGCGATCGCCCGCTGGAGGTCGGCGGCGCCGTCGAAGTGCTTGTACAGGCGGGTGCGGGCGACGCCGGCGCGTTCGGCGATCTGCTCGGTCGAGACGTCCGGACCGTGCTCGGCGATCGCTTCCAAGGCCGCGTCGACGAACTCCGCGCGCCGCCGTTCCTGCTGGCCCGCCCAGCGCGCCGCCCGTCCGTCGACCTTGGTCACCCGGGAAGCCTACTCAAGCCCGGCGAGCCGGTGTACGCTCCGAAGTAGCTAGTACAGCATGTACCCCCTACTTCCGGAGGTCACCATGGGCGTCGAGGCCCAGGACCGGGACGTGACCGCGGCTCGCCTGCTCAAGAGCTCCGCGAAGAACTCCTACGACCCGTACGTCGACATCGACTGGACCGCGCCGCTCGCCGAGGGCAAGGCGTACATGCCACTGGAGCGCGTCTCGCTCTACGGCACGGACCTCTGGGCGCGGCTGACGCCGGAGCAGCGGATCGAGCTCTCCAAGCACGAGATCGCCAGCATCATGAGCGTCGGCCTGTGGTTCGAGATCGTCCTGATGCAGCTGCTCGCGCGGTACGTCTTCGACCTCGACGCGCGCACCGAGCACGCGCAGTACGCCATGACCGAGATCGGCGACGAGACGCGGCACTCGGTGATGTTCGCCCGCACCGCCGACCGGCTCGGCGTGCCGCGCTACGGCGTCCCGAAGGTCGTGCACCGCGCCGCGAAGGTGTTCGGCGCGACGGCCGCCGGGCCGTCGATGTTCGCCAGCGTGCTGGTCGCCGAGGAGACCACCGACCGGCTGCAGCGCTCGATGATGGACGACGACGGCATCCAGCCGCTGATCCGCTCGGTCAACCGCATCCACGTCGTCGAGGAGGCCCGGCACGTCCGGTTCGCCAAGGAGGAGGTGCTGCGGGAGACCCCGAAGCTGTCGAAGGCGGCGCTGCACCGGCACCGGCTGCGGACCGCGCTCGTCGCGTTCGGCGTCATCGACGGCATGGTCGACCCGCGGGTCTACCGCAGCGTCGGGATCGACCCGCGCGAAGGCCGGGCCGCGGCGCTCGCGAACCCGCACTTCCACGAGACACGCCGCTGGATGGCCGAGAAGATCGTGCCCTTCCTGCGTGACGCGGGGCTGATCGGCGGCCGGTCCGAGGGCATTTGGCGACGCGCGCACCTCATCTGACCGGGCCGGGCAAAATTCCCTTCCCGGGAGGGACCGGACTGCGCCACGATTCCCGGGTGACCGAGGGCTACTCGCAGGAATTCCCCGTCGGGCCGGCGGCCGGGCAGCACCCGCAGCCGCCGGTACGGCAGCCCGTACCGCGCCCGCCACTCGCCCGGCCCGTCGTCGCCGGCCTCCTCGGCGTGCTCGTCGGCGCCTTCCTGGTCGGCGTGCCGTGGCTGACGCTGAGCCTGCTCGACGGGCCCAGCGGGCAGACCCTGACCGCCCCGGCGAACCTCGGCGGGCTCAGCCGGGCCCAGGACGCGATCGCGAAGCTCGACGCCGCGCGCGGCAAGGCGACGATCGACCGCATCGACAAGACCGACCGCGAGACGGCCTCCCGGGTCTCGGCGGCCTACGACGGCGCGGGCGCGGTGGTGCAGCAGTACCAGGACGACCGGCTGCGGCGGTCGTTCCAGCTGGTCGCCGTGCGCGCGCCCTCGCCGGAGCTGTTCGCGCCGTACGAAGACGTCCAGGCCCTCGGCGTGGCCGCACCGAGCACCGAGCTGGTGCGCGTCGGCGCCGTGCAGTGCCTGGTGCACAACGACCCGGCCGCGTCCGGCTCGACCCCGGACCCGGACCGCTCGTTCGTGCTGAACTGCCAGCGCACCGGCCCCGGCCTGACCGTCGCGGTGCGGAGCATGGGCACCGAAGGCAACCACGACGCGCGCGAGCTGGCCGGGGTCGTCGACGAGGCGTGGACCACACTGGACGGGTGAGCACCATCCGCGTGGCCCGCGCCGACGACGAAGGTGCGCTCGCCGAACTCGACGAGCGCACCTGGACCTCGATGGTGTCGCCCGCTCCCCCACCGCCGCCCGGCACGCCGTTCTTCGACGACGGCACCCGCCCCGAAGACGTCCTCGTCGCCGAACACGACGGCACTGTCGCCGGCTATGTCCGCCTCGGCGAGGGGTTCGGCATTCCCGCCCACCGGCACGTGCGCGTGATCGGCGGGCTCGCCGTCGACCCGGACCGGCGCCGGCTCGGCATCGCCCGGCAGCTCGTCGACGCCGCCGTGGCCGAAGCGCGCCGGCGCGGAGCGCGCAAGGTGACGTTGCGCGTGCTGGGTCACAACACCGCGGCCCGGCGGGTCTACGAAGCCTGCGGGTTCGTCGTGGAAGGCGTGCTGCGAGCCGAATTCCGCGTCGACGGCACCGACGTCGACGACGTCCTCATGGCCCGTTCGCTCGCTTGACAGCTTCCCGGCGGCTTTGCCATCCTGGTCCCGGGCCGAGAGGCGCTGCGACGGAACTCCTTCCGCCACGCTCGGCCCGGACCACGACTCCAAGGGCGCCTCCCGCGAGGGAGGTGCTTTTTCTTTGTCATCACGGATTTCTCCGTGCCGCCTCCCGAGCGTTCCGTCAACGAGCTCCGGAGTACACCGAACCATGAGCGACAAACTCACCCGCCGCAACGGTCTCGACTTCGCCGTCGCCGACCTGTCCCTGGCCGAGGCCGGCCGCACCCAGCTGAGGCTGGCCGAGCACGAGATGCCCGGCCTCATGGCGATCCGCCGCGAGTACGCCGCCGCGCAGCCGCTGAAGGGCGCGCGCATCGCCGGGTCGCTGCACATGACCGTGCAGACCGCCGTGCTCATCGAGACGCTCGTCGCGCTCGGCGCCGAGGTGCGCTGGGTGTCCTGCAACATCTTCTCCACCCAGGACGAAGCCGCCGCGGCGGTCGTCGTCGGCCCGCAGGGCACCATCGACGCCCCCGCGGGCACGCCGGTGTTCGCGTGGAAGGGCGAAACGCTCGAAGAGTACTGGTGGTGCACCGACCAGCTCTTCGCCTTCTCCGACGGCCGGACGCCGAACATGATCCTCGACGACGGCGGCGACGCGACCATGCTCGTCCACAAGGGAGTCGAGTTCGAAGCCGCGGGCGCGGTGCCGCAACCGTCCGAAGAGGACCCGGAGGAGTACCGGATCGTCCTCGGCACACTGCGCGCGAGCCTCGCGGCCGACGGCGACCGCTTCACCCGCACGGCCAAGGAGATCCGCGGCGTCACCGAGGAGACGACCAACGGCGTCAAGCGGCTCTACAAGCTCGCCAAGGACGGCGAGCTGCTCTTCCCCGCGATGAACGTCAACGACTCCGTGACGAAGTCCAAGTTCGACAACAAGTACGGCATCCGGCACTCCCTTGTGGACGGCCTGAACCGGGCCACCGACGTGATGATCGGCGGCAAGCGCGTCGTCGTCTGCGGCTACGGCGACGTCGGCAAGGGCGCGGTCGAGGCGCTGCGCGGCCAGGGTGCCCGGGTCTCGGTCACCGAGATCGACCCGATCTGCGCGCTGCAGGCGGCGATGGACGGGCTCGACGTGGTGGAGCTGGACGACGTCGTCACGACGGCCGACATCTTCATCACGACCACGGGCAACTTCGGCATCATCTCGGCGGACCAGATGAGCCGGATGAAGCACAACGCGATCGTCGCGAACGTCGGGCACTTCGACAACGAGATCGACATGGCCGGGCTGGCGAAGCTGCCGGGGATCGTCAAGAACGAGATCAAGCCGCAGGTGCACGAGTGGACGTTCCCGGACGGCCACGCGATCATCGTGCTCTCCGAAGGCCGCCTGATGAACCTCGGCAACGCGACCGGCCACCCGTCGTTCGTGATGTCGAATTCGTTCACCAACCAGGCCATCGCGCAGATCGAGCTGTTCACCAAGCCCGGCGAGTACGCCACCGACGTCCACCGGCTGCCGAAGCACCTCGACGAGAAGGTGGCCCGGCTGCACCTGGACGCCCTCGGTGTGAAACTCACCAAGCTGTCGAAGGCGCAGGCCGAGTACATCGGCGTCGACGTCGAGGGCCCGTACAAGCTCGACCACTACCGGTACTGAACCCAGATTGCTCCATTTGACGCAGTTTGGTTTATCGGGAAACTGGCCATTCTCCCCGTGACAGCGCATCCGCCCGGCCGGTACGGCGGACGGGTCCCATGCGAAGGAGTGTGTGTCAAAGTGATCGTTCTCGGTGTAATTCTTCTGATCATCGGGTTCATCGTGGGTATCCCGGTGCTTTACACCATCGGCATCATTCTCGCGGTGGCCGGCGTGGCACTGGCCATCCTGGGCGGCACCGGCCGCCGGATCGGTGGGCGTGCGCACTGGTACTGATCCACGGACTCGCGAACGGCCTGGCACGGCGTCAGCAGCAATGCTCGCCGTGCCAGGCCGTTCGGCCGTTCGGCACCGAGTAAAGGGTCCTCCGGCTCCGAGGGGGAGGGAGAGCCGAAGGACCCCGTTAGTGTTAGCACATCGCCAAGCCCGTGTACACAGCTGCATACACGATCGTGTTACGCGCTTGACCGGTTCCTCACGCGAGGAACGACTCGTTCACCGCGTGCGACGGGCTCAAGCGGACTTCGGGGCCCGCTTGCGGGCGGCCGGCTTCTTCTTCGCCGGAGCCGGGGCCTCGTCCTCATCGGACTCCTCCGAAGTGGACTTCGCCCCCCGGGACTTCTTCGCCGCGTCCACACTGGCCTGCAGCGCCGCCATCAGGTCGACCACGTCGGCCTTGGCGGTGACCGCCGCCGGCTTGGTCGTCTCCTCCCCCGCCACCTTGGCCTCGATCATCTCCTCGAGGGCCTCGCGGTAGTGGTCGTGGTACTTCTCCGGTTCGAACACCGGCTCGGCCAGGGAGTCGATCAGGGACCCGGCCATGGTCAGCTCCTGCGGCCGGATCTGCGGCGGGTCGTCGCGCAGGAACGGGAAGTCGGGCTCGCGGACCTCGTCCGGCCACAGGATCGTCGTCATCACCAGCACGTCGGCGTGCACCCGCAGCACCGCCATGCTCTCCCGCTGCCGCACCGCGACCTTCGCGACGGCCACCTGGCTCGACTTGTGCAGCGCGTCCCGCAGCACGATGTACGGCTTCACCGCGTTCTTCTGCGGCTCCAGGTAGTACGTCCGGTCGTACTGGATCGGGTCGATCGACTCGATCGGCACGAACTCCAGGACGTCGATCGTGCGCTGCGTGGGCAGCGGCAGGTCGGCCATCTCGGTGTCGGTGATCACGACCATCTCGCCGTCGGGCAGCTCGTAGCCCTTGGCGATCTCGGCGTAGGGCACTTCGGCGCCGTCGATCGTGCAGAACCGCTTGTACTGGATGCGGCCGCCGTCGGCTTCGTGCACCTGCCGGAGCGAGACGTTCTTGTTCTCCGTGGCCGCGTACAGCTGGATCGGAATGGACACCAGCCCGAACGAGACCGAGCCCTTCCACATCGCCCGCATGCCACACACCTTTCGCCCTCGCACTCACGCTACGTGACAAAGGTAGCCCGAAATGCGCGGCGGCGACAGCCCGGTGAGGCGACGATCTAGACCTCTGCCAGGTATTTCTCCCAAAGTGCGGGGTCCATGAACCAGTTCTGGAAGTCGGTGGGATCGGTGAAACCGTTCGCGAACCGCCGCGCGACCGCGGGGTTCTGGCCGGCGACCCCGAGGATCTGGAGCACGTGCGGGGGCGGCGGGAGGAGCAGCGCGTTCGTCCATTCGGTGACGTGGCGGGCGTACTCCCAGTAGCGCTCGAACGTGGCGTCCATCCACTCCGCGTCGAACGGGCGGTCGCCGCGCTCGACGATCGCGTCCAGATAGGTCGCCGCGCAGTGGCTCGCGTTGTTCGAGCCCTGGCCGGTGATCGGGTCGTTCGCCACGACGACGTCGGCCATGCCCAGCACGGTCGCCCCGCCGGGCAGGGTGCCGACCGGGTTGCGGACCACCGGCGTGTAGCCCCCGGCCAGGGTGGCCTTCGCGTCGGTGAGCTCGGCGTCGCGGCTGCGCTCGTACTCCCACGGCACGAACCGCTTCATCAGGTCCAGGATCCGCGCGAAGTGCTCGGCCGGGCCCGGCCGGTCGGCGAAGCAGTCCAGCGGCCCGCCGGGCACGCCTTCGAAGAAGAGGATGTCGCAGTTCCCGCTCAGCGTGTACGCGGGGATCATGAACAGCTCGCCGACCCCGGGGACGATGTTGAACCGCACCGCCATCTTGTCCGGGTGCTCCGGCCGCGGGCGCACGCCGTGGGCGTAGGCCAGCGACAGCGCGCGCATCGGCTTCGTGTACGGCGACCGCTCGGGCACGCGGTCGAACAGCTGGACCAGCTCGCCCTTCCCGGCCGAGATGATCACCAGGTCGTACAGCTTCGCCAGGGCGTCCAGTTCGGACGTCATCACGCCGTGGATGACGAGCTTGCCGCCGCGGTCTTCGAACAGCTCGAGCCAGCCGGCCATCTTCACCCGCTGGTCGACCGACTGCGCGATGTGGTCCAGCTCGGCGAACCAGTCGAGCGCGCGCCCGCCGTCCGGCGCGGCCACGGACACGCCGAGGCCTTCGACGTTCACCGTGTCGGCTTCCCACTGGTTGATGCCGAGGTCCCGCTCGTGCTGCAGCGCGTCGTGGAACATGCACTGCGTCGACATCACGCGCCCGCTCCGGATCTCCTCCGGCGTCCGCGCGGACATCACCGTGACGTCGTAGTCCTTCGCCAGCAGCCCCAGGGCCAGCTGCAGCCCGGACTGCCCGGCGCCCACGATCAGGACCTTGCGCATGAAGCTCTTCTCTCCTCGTTCAGGCGTGCGGGGCGCTGCCGGCGAGCTCCCGGCCCGCCGGGCCGGAGAGCACCGCCAGCGACAACGTGTGGCTGACCAGCTCGGTCAGGGTGGCGATCGTCGAGGCGCGGTCGCGGGCGTCGCAGGTGACCAGCGGGACGCTCGGGTCGAGCGCGAGCGCGTCGCGCACCTCGTCGAGGTCGTGCACCGGCATGCCCTCGAACTGGTTGACCGCGACGACGAACGGCAGCTCGGAGTCGTTCTCGAAGTAGTTGATCGCCGCGAACGAGTCGTCGATCCGGCTGGTGTCGACCAGCACGACCGCGCCGAGCGCACCCCGGCTCAGGTCGTCCCACAGGAACCAGAACCGCGCCTGGCCGGGCGTGCCGAACAGGTACAGCAGCAGGTCCGGGCGCAGCGTGATGCGGCCGAAGTCCATCGCGACGGTCGTGGTCGACTTGCCGCCGGGCGGGATGTCGTCGACGCCTTCGCCGGCCTCGGTCATCCACGCCTCGTTGCTCATCGGTGGCACTTCCGACACCGACCCGACGAACGTGGTCTTGCCGACACCGAAGCCCCCGGCGACGACGATCTTCGCGGAGATCGTCAGCAGATCGCCCTCAGGCGGGGAGCCGCTTGAGCCCATCAAGGATCCTCTCGAGCACGTTGGTGTCGTGGTGGTAGGCGTGCGCCGTGGGGTGGACGAAGACCGCGCCCTGGGACGCGAGGTCGCCGATCAGCACCCGGACCACGCCCAGCGGCAGGTCCAGCCCGACCGACAGCTCGGCGATCGAGCACCGCGCCCGGGCGCGTTCGTAGAGCGAGCGCGACTCCGGCATGAGCGTGCCGCTCAGCGCCGGGTCGTACTGCGGGACCGAAACCAGCGTCTCCACCAGCAGCTGGTGGCGGGTACTGGTGCGGCCACCGGTGAGCGCGTACGCGCGGATCCGGCGGCTGCGCCGCGGCAAGGCGGTGTCCTTGTCGGACACGGAAATCACATCCTTGTGCTGCTTTCCGGGGCTGCGCCCCGGGCCGGGGGCTCCGCCACCCGGACCCCCGAAAGATTCATGGGGCACGCCCATCACACCCGCGGCCGGCGCGCGGTGAGCACCTGGCGCAGTTCGGCGCGCACCTCGGGGGTGAGCGCGTGGCCGGCGTTGGTGATGAACTGGGTCATCTCGTAGGCGACCACCTTCATGTCCGCCTCGCCCGAGGTCAGCACCGCGAGCCCGGCACCGGAACCGATGCCCATGAACAGGAAGTAGCCGTGGGTCAGCCGGATGATGATCTGTTCGCAGGCGCCCTTCCCGAACAGTGCCGCGCTGTTGCCGGCCAGCGAAAGCAGGCCGCTGGCGATCGCCGCGAGCTGTTCGGCCTCGGCCTCGCCGACCGAGTCGGACGCGGTGAGGGGGAAGCCGTCCACGCTCATGATCAGCGCGTGGCTGACGCCGTGGACCTTGCGCACGAAGTCGTCGAGCAGCCAGGCGAAGTTCGCCGGGGCCGGGTGGGGGGCGCTCACGAGGCGGTTCCTCCGGGCGTCTCGTCCTGCTGGGAACGGTTCTCGGCGAGCGCGGCCCGCTCACCGTCGGCGAACGCGCCGAGGTCGGCGAGCAGCTGGTCGTGGCCGGTGCCGGGCGAAGCCGGGGCCGGTGGGGGCGGCGGCGGTTCGGGCGCGGCCCCGCGGATGCTGCCGGGCACCCGGCGCGGCAGGCCGTTGGCGGTGGTCCCGCCGGTCTGCTCGACCGGCCGCGGACGCGGGGTGGGCCGACGCGGGATCGGTGTGACCGGCTCTTCCCGCGGGAAGGTGCCCGGACGACGGCGCGGGAGGCCGCCGGCGGTGGCCGGCTCACCGACCGGGGCCTTCACGGGTTCGACCGTGACGGTCCGGGTGCCCGACCACGCGTTCTCGGCGAGCTCGGTGACGATGCCGGTCGGCAGCAGCACGGTGGCCACCGTGCCGTGCGGGCTGCGCCGGTCCAGGCGCACGGTGACGTCGTGGCGGGCGGCGAGCCGGGAGACGACCGCGAGACCCATGTGGCGCGCCGCGGCGTCGTCGAGCTCACCGCCGGCGGCCAGCCGCGCGTTGAGACCGTCGACGCGGTCGGCCGGGATGCCGATGCCCTCGTCCTCGATCCGGACGAGCACGCTGCCCTGCTCGGTCAGGTGCGCGCTGACGTTCACCGGCGAGCTCGGCGACGACTGGTTGGCGGCGTTGTCGAACAGCTCCGCCAGCACCCGGCCCAGGTCCTCCGCGGCGAAGCCGACGACACCGAGGTTCACGACCCGGCCGATGGTGATCCGGGCGTAGTGGTCGATCGAGGACATCGCCGCGCGCATGACGTCGAGCAGCGACGTCGCGCGGGCGGCGTCGTCGGCGGTCTCCTGACCGGCCAGCACGCGCAGGTTCTCGGCGTTGCGCCGCAGCCGCGTCGCCAGGTGGTCGAGCTGGTAGAGCTCGGCGAGGCGGTGGTGGTCCTCCTCCCCCGCCTCCAGCTCTTCGAGCCGGGCGAGGAGCTGGTCGAGGAGGTTGAGGTCACGCAGGGCGACGCTGGCGCAGATTTCCGCCAGCACGGCGTCGTCCGCCGGCGCTTCCGGCACCGCTACGGGCGCCGGCGGCGGCAGTTGCGCGAGCGCGGGCCCGGCCGCGGGCGTCTGCACAGGGTGCTTCGGCGGCGCGGTGAGGTACTGCGCGGCGGCGACCCGCGAGCGGTCCAGCAGGACGCGTGATCGATCCAGGAGTTCCCGGGCCCGGCTGGCCATGTGGTCCCACTTCTTCCTTGCTCAGTTCGGACGCGGTGCGGCGTGCCGACCCCCGGCGGCGACGACCGACATGCAAGCAGAAAGCCTCGTGACGTGTCCACAACCGGTCCCCACGTGATCGCGTTGAGTGAGCAAGGATTCGGAACGTCAGGCCTGGTGAGCGCAGTGGATTACGCCATTCGGTTCAATTTTGCAAATTGCGTCCCGCAACAGAGCGCACACGGGCACCGATACCGCTGGCAGCGAGGGTGCGCACGGCGAAATCCGGGCCATGTCCGGTTCGCCCTAATTTTGCGTGCCGCGCACTTTTTTGCGGGGCACGCAAGTTTTTCGCTACACTCCGTGTGTGCCGCCGGATGAACCACCGAAGCTCACGCTGCGGGAACGCAAGAAGCGCGAGGCCCGCCGGGCGCTCGCGCAGGCCGCCTTGCGGCTCGCGCTGGACCGCGGGCTGGAGAACGTGCGGGTCGAGGACATCGCCACCGAGGTCGGCGTCTCCCCCCGCACATTCAACAACTACTTCTCCAGCAAGGAGCAGGCGGTCTGCTCGATCGTCGTCGACCGCCACGAGGGGATGCGCGAAGCCCTGCTCGCGCGGCCGGAGGGCGAGCCGCTCTGGGAGGCCGTCAAGCAGGCGGTGATCGAGCAATATTCGCGTGAGGGCGAGCCCGATCGCGCGTATGTTGCGCGTATCCGGGAGCTGATGGGCCAGCTCATGCTGCGTGGCGAGTTCCTCAACGCCCACGCGGCGGTCGAGCGGGTCCTCGCCGAAACGATCGCGAAGCGGGTGGGCGGTGTGGACCACCTGTTGTGCCGGCTGATGGCCGCCACGGTGGAAAGCGCCGTCCGGGTCGCCTTCGTCAACTGGTTCATGACCGAAGGCGAGCCGTTCCTCCCGATCCTGGAACGGCTGCTGGACGAGCTGGCCACCGGCATGCCGACGCTGACCGGCGGCGAACCGAACCGAAACCCGAACACCACCACCACTCCACTGGGGGAAGCGTTGTGCTAGTCAAGCTCCTGCGCAGCCATCTGCGCCCGTACAAAACCACGTTGTGGGTGATCGTGCTGCTCCAGCTGGTGCAGACGATCGCCATGCTCTACCTGCCGACGCTCAACGCCGACATCGTCGACAACGGGCTGATCAAGGGCGACATGGCCTACATCGTGCGCGTCGGCGCCGTGATGCTCGCCGTGACGCTCGCCCAGATCGCCGGCTCGATCGGCGCGGTGTACTACGGCGCCCGCACCGCGATGGCGGTCGGCCGCGACATCCGGTCCGCGGTCTTCCACCGGGTGCAGGCCTTCTCGGCCCGCGAGGTCGGCCAGTTCGGCACGCCGTCGCTGATCACCCGGACCACCAACGACGTCCAGCAGATCCAGATGCTCGTGGTCATGACGCTGACGCTGATGGTGTCGGCGCCGATCATGTGCGTCGGCGGGATCATCCTGGCGCTGAACCTCGACGTGCCGCTCTCCTCGCTGCTGCTGGTGATCGTGCCGGTGCTGGCGGTCGCGGTCGGCGCGATCATCACCAAGATGCGCCCGGCGTTCCGCCTGATGCAGGAGCGGATCGACCGGATCAACCAGGTGCTGCGCGAGCAGATCATGGGCATCCGCGTCATCCGCGCGTTCGTCCGCGACAAGCACGAGCGCGAGCGCTTCGACGTCGCGAACGACCAGCTGCTCACGGTCTCGCTGCGCGTCGGCCGGCTGATGGCGCTGATGTTCCCGATCGTCATGCTGGTGATGAACGCCTCCAGCGTCGCGGTGCTGTGGTTCGGCGGCCAGCGCATCGACTCCGGCAGCATGCAGATCGGGGCCCTGACGGCGTTCCTGTCCTACCTGCTGCAGATCCTGATGTCGGTCATGATGGCCACGTTCATGTTCATGATGGTGCCGCGCGCGGAGGTCAGCGCCGAGCGGATCAGCGAGGTGCTCGACACCGAGTCGAGCGTCCGCCTGCCGGCGTCGCCGGTCAAGCTCGGCACGCTGCACGGCCACCTGGAGCTCTCCGGCGTCGAGTTCCGCTACCCCGGCGCGGAAAAGCCGGTGCTGCAGGACATTTCGCTGATCGGGCGGCCGGGTGAGACCACCGCCGTGATCGGGTCCACGGGCACCGGGAAGACCACGCTGCTCAACCTGATCCCGCGGCTGATGGACGCCACTCGGGGCACGGTGAAGGTCGACGGCGTCGACGTGCGCGACCTCGACGCGGGGGTGCTCGCCCGCGCGGTCGGGCTCGTGCCGCAGAAGCCGTACCTGTTCGCCGGGACGGTGGCCACCAACCTGCGCTACGGCAACCCGGACGCCACCGACGAAGAGCTGTGGCACGCCCTCGAAGTGGCGCAGGGCAAGGACTTCGTCGAGGCGATGCCCGAAGGCCTGGACGCACCGATCGCCCAGGGCGGCACGAACGTCTCGGGCGGCCAGCGGCAGCGGATCGCCATCGCGCGGATGCTGGTCCACAAGCCGGAGATCTACCTCTTCGACGACTCGTTCTCGGCGCTGGACTACGCGACCGACGCGGCCCTGCGCCGCGCACTGGTCTCGGAGACCGCCGACGCGACGGTGATCATCGTCGCGCAGCGCGTCAGCACCATCCGGAACGCCGACCGCATCATCGTCCTCGACGAGGGCCGCGTCGTCGGCACCGGCACCCACCACGAACTCTTCGAGGGCAACGAAACCTACCGGGAGATCGTGCTGTCCCAGCTGACCGAACAGGAGGCGGCGTGAGTACCACGGACGCCAAGCCCGCCGTCACCGAAGCGGGGGAACGGCCGACCGCCGAGCGGCAGAAGAACACCGGGGCCGCGACCGTCGGACCCGGCCGGTGGATGGCCGGCGGCGCCCCGCCGGAGAAGGCCCTCGACTTCAAGGGCTCCCTCAAGCGGCTGCTGCGCATGCTGGCCCCGCAACGGCTCCAGCTGATCGGCGTGCTCGTGCTCGGCGCGGCGAGCGTCGCGCTGACCGTGATCGGGCCGAAGATCCTCGGCCAGGCCACCGACGCGATCCTCGCCGGCGTGCTCGGCAAGCAGGTGCCGCCGGGGGTCACCAAGGAGCAGGTCGTCGCCGGGCTGCGCGCCCGCGGTGACGGCACGCTCGCCGACATCTACGGCCGCGTCGATCTCGTGCCCGGCATGGGCATCGACTTCGACAAGGTCGGGCAGATCCTGCTGACCGTGCTGGCGCTGTTCGTGATCGCGTCGTTCTTCGGGCTCATCCAGGCCCGGCTGACGACGACTCTCGTGCAGAACGCGGTGTACCGGCTGCGCCAGGACGTCGAGGACAAGTTCGCGCGGCTGCCGCTGAAGTACTTCGACCGCCAGCCGCGCGGCGAGGTTCTTTCCCGCGTCACCAACGACATCGACAACCTGGCGATGTCGCTGCAGCAGACGCTGTCGCAGATCGTTTCGTCGCTGCTGACGGTGATCGGCGTCCTGATCATGATGTTCCTGATCTCGCCGTTGCTGGCGTTGATCGCGCTGCTCACGGTGCCGCTCTCGGCCGTCGTGGCGGCGAAGATCGGGAAGCGCGCGCAGCCGAACTTCATCAAGCAGTGGTCGACGACCGGGAAGCTCAACGCGCACGTCGAGGAGATGTACACCGGGCACTCGCTGGTCAAGGTGTTCGGCCGGCGCGAGGAGTCCGCGGCGATCTTCGACAAGCAGAACGAAACGCTGTACGAGGCGAGCTTCCGGGCGCAGTTCATCTCCGGGATGATCCAGCCGGCGATGATGTTCATCGGCAACCTGAGCTACGTGCTGGTGGCGGTGATCGGCGCGCTGCGCGTCGCGTCGGGCAGCCTGACGCTCGGCGAGGTCCAGGCGTTCATCCAGTACTCGCGCCAGTTCAGCCAGCCGGTGACGCAGATCGCGAGCATGGCGAACCTGCTGCAGTCCGGCGTCGCCTCGGCCGAGCGGGTGTTCGCGCTCCTCGACGCCGAGGAGCAGGCCCCGGAGCCGGAGGACCCGGAGCGGCCGGCCGAGATCCGCGGGCGCGTCGAGTTCCAGGACGTCTCGTTCCGCTACCTGCCGGACAAGCCGCTGATCGACGACCTGTCGCTCACCGTCGAACCCGGCCAGACGGTGGCGATCGTCGGCCCGACCGGCGCGGGCAAGACGACGCTGGTCAACCTGCTCATGCGGTTCTACGAGCTCGACGGCGGGCGGATCACGCTCGACGGCGTCGACATCGCGAAGATGAACCGCGAGGAGCTGCGCGACCAGACCGGGATGGTGCTGCAGGACGCGTGGCTGTTCGGCGGCACGATCGCGGAGAACATCGCCTACGGCGCGGACAACCCGAGCCGCGAGGAGGTCATCGAAGCGGCGACGGCGACGTACGTCGACCGGTTCGTGCGCACCCTGCCGGACGGCTACGAGACGATCCTCGACGACGAGGGCGGCACGGTCAGCGCGGGCGAGAAGCAGCTGATCACGGTGGCGCGGGCGTTCCTGGCCAAGCCGGTCATCCTCATCCTCGACGAGGCGACGAGCTCGGTCGACACCCGCACCGAGGTGCTCATCCAGCGGGCGATGAACGAGCTGCGCACCGGCCGCACCAGCTTCGTCATCGCCCACCGGCTCTCCACGATCCGGGACGCCGACGTGATCCTGGTGATGGAGCACGGTCAGATCGTGGAGCACGGCGACCACGAGACGCTCCTCGGCAGCGGCGGCGCTTACTCGCGGCTGTATGCGGCTCAGTTCGCCGAAGCCATGGCGGAGACGGACTGACGCGGTGGCCCGGTACCCTGGAAGCTCTCGAGCGGAAGGGGTACCGGGCACCGATGGCCGACCGGCTCGAGGAGTACCGCGGCAAACGCGGGAAGGATCGCACCCCCGAACCCTGGCCCGACGGTCCGCCGGAACCGGGCGGCAACGACCTCTTCGTCATCCAGGAGCACCACGCCTCCCGCCTGCACTGGGACTTCCGGCTGGAGCGTGACGGCGTGCTCGTGTCGTGGGCGGTGCCGCGGGGCCTGCCGCTCGCGCCGGGGGTGAACCGGCTCGCGGTGCACACCGAAGACCACCCCATGGAGTACCTCACGTTCGAGGGCGAGATCCCGGCGGGCGAGTACGGCGGCGGCCGGATGACGGTGTGGGACACCGGGAAGTACGAAACCCTGCACTGGAACGACCACAAGGTCGAGGTCGTCTTCCACGGCGAGCGGGCGCGCGGCAAGTACCTCTTCCTCAACCGGCACAACGTCGACGACGACCGCGACTGGATGCTGCGGCGCCTCGACCCGGCCGAGCCGGGGCACGAGGACGCCCCCGAGTTCCTCGAGCCGATGACGGCGGTCCCGGGCGACCTCCCGGCGGACGACGGCGAGTGGGCGTACGAGTTCGCGTGGGGCGGCTTGCGCACGATGCTGCAGGTCTCCGGCGGCCGCGTCATCGCGCACGACGACACCGGCGCCGACGTCACCGGCCGCTACCCGGACCTGCACAAGCTGGGCGAAGAGCTCGGGTCGGTGGAAGTCCTGCTGGACGGCGAAGTCGTCGTGATCAAGGACGGCAAGCCGTATCCGAAGGGTCTCGAAGAACGCCGCCGGGCCGACGGCTCCGCGGCGAAGCGGCTGAAGACGAGCTGCCCGGTTTTCTACTTCGCATCGGATGTCCTGCACCTCGACGGCGCGCCGACGCTTTCGCTGCCCTACACCGAACGCCGCGAACTGCTGGAGGACCTGCCGGTGACGGATCGCCACTGGCAGGTCCCCCGCTACTACCTCGGCGGCGGCGCGGACGTCCTCGGCGCGAGCCGCGAGCACGGCTTGCCGGGAGTGGTCGCAAAGCGGGCGAACGGCGTGTACCGCCCCGGCGACGACTCCGGCAACTGGCTGTTCATCGCTAACTGAACCTCACTGGTGGACGTTAGGGGAGGACAGGCGTACACGTCTTGTCTGCACCCCGGGCCTGCCAGGTCACTGCCGAGCTGACCACGTCACCCTGCC
>NZ_JBFBBQ010000091.1:0-35649 GCF_040682775.1 Amycolatopsis sp. NPDC051106
CGGAGTCCTCGGTCTTGATCAGCACGCGGTTGCCGATCGAGTGATCGCCGGGCGCGTCGAAGGTCGGGTCGGTGAGCAGCCGGACGCCGCCCAGTCCCAGCGCCACATTGGGGCGCTGGTCAGTTCTGGAGCGCGAAGGTGACGCCCGGTGCCTGAGGGGCCTCCGGACGCGGGAGCCAGCGGTCTTCGCTCACCGGGAGCTCGCCTTCGAGGGCGGCCAGGACGGCGTCGCGCGCCAGCGGGAGCACCGCTTCCACGCTCACGTCCCGCTGCAGCTCGTACGACAGCGACGTCACCCCCGCGTCGCGGATGCCGCACGGCACGATCGAGTCGAACGCCGAGAGGTCCGCGTTGCAGTTGAGCTCGAAGCCGTGCATCGTCACGCCGCGCTGGACGCGGATGCCGATCGCCGCGATCTTGCGCTCGATGCCGCGCTCGTCGGCCGGGATCCACACGCCGCTGCGGCCTTCGACGCGGCCGCTGCGCACGCCCAGCTGGTCGCACACGTGGATCAGCGCCTCCTCGAGCCGCCGCACGTAGTGCACGACGTCGATCGGGTCGCCGAGCTTCACGATCGGGTAGCCGACCAGCTGGCCCGGGCCGTGCCAGGTGATCTTGCCGCCGCGGTCGACGTCGATCACCGGCGTGCCGTCGCTCGGGCGGTCGGCGGGCTCCGTGCGCTTGCCCGCGGTGTACACCGACGGGTGCTGCAGCAGGAACATCGTGTCCGGCGCGGTGCCGTCGGCGCGGGCGGTGAGCCGGCTCCGCTGGAGCTCCCAGGCTTCGGTGTAGTCGATCGTGCCGAGCTCCCGGACGTCGACGGGCTCGGTGGTGGCGCGGCAGGAAATGCGGGAAGAACTCACCCGTCGAGGCTACGCCCGTCACCCGGGGGAAGCAGCCGCAAGGCGCACGCTGAGAGCAGCCCGACACCCGTCACCGCGAGCACGGCCCCGATCGTGTCGGTGACCCAGTGCACGCCCAGCACGACGCGGCAGGCGGCGCCCAGCACGACGGCCACGACGACCGCCGCCGCGACCCGGCGGACCAGCCGCGGCCACAGCCACGCGCACAGCAGGAGCAGCACGAACCCCGTGCTCGCCACCGACACCACGTGCCCGCTCGGGTAGCTCAGGTCCGGGTAGTCGCGCGGGCGTTCGCGCAGGAAGAGCGGCTTGAACACCAGGCTCGTCAGCCGGCACAGCACCAGCACGACGGCCAGCCGCACGCACAGCCCGACGTGCTCGCGCCGCCGCAGCGCCAGCGCGAGCAGCGCGGCGCCGAGGACGAAGGGCAGCACCGGCCCGAGCAGGTCGCTCCCGGCCTGCGCCACCCGGCCGAGCGGCTCCGCGTACACGCCGTGCAACGCGTTCGCGACTTCGACGTCGAGGGTGAGCGGCTGCCGCGTCACGCTCAGGCCGAGCACGACGAACGCGACCGAGAGGACGGCGCCGACGACGAGCCAGCGCTGCAGCGGGACGCTCATGCCGCGGCGAGCGCGCTGTCCAGGGTGGGGTGCCGGAACTCGTAGCCGGACCGCTTCAGCGCGGCCGGGACGGCCCGCTGCCCGAACAGCGCCATCTCTTCGCCGGCCTGGCCGAGCACGGTCTTGAGCGCGATCCCGGGCACCCACCACGGCGCGGGGCGGTGCAGGGCCCGCCCGACCGCCCGGGTGAACTCGGCGTTGGTCACCGGGGCCGGGCCGGTGAGGTTGACCGGGCCGGACAGGTCGTCGTGCGTGAGGGCGTGGACGATCGCGCCGACCTCGTCCTCGAGGGAGATCCACGGCATGAACTGGCGGCCGTCGCCGAGCCGCCCGCCCAGGCACAGCTGGAAGAGCGGGCGCAGCGTGCCGTAGAGCCCGCCCTTCGCCGAAAGCACCAGCCCGGTCCGGATGTTGACGACGCGCGCTTCATTCGCGCCCGCCGTCGCCGCTTCCCAGGCTTCGCAGAGCTCGGCGAGGAAACCGCGGCCACGAGGTGCCGATTCGTCCACAGTGGACTCATGGGTGTGGCCGTAGTACCCGACGGCGGAAGCGTTGACGAGCACACCCACGCCGTGTTCGGAAACGGCTTCGGCGAGCACCTCGGTCGGCTCGATCCGGCTGTCGGTGAGCTCCTGCTTGCGCGCCGCGCTCCACCGGCCCGGGAACAGCGGCTTGCCGCCCAGGTTCACGACGGCGTCCACGCCTACGAAGGCACCGTCCGCGATGGTGCCCGACGGCGGGTCCCAGCGGAACTCGCCGCCTTCGCGCGCCTCGCGCCGCACCAGCCGGCGGACCTCGTGGCCCTCCCGCCGCAGGCGGTCGACCAGCGCCGACCCGATCAAGCCGCTCGCTCCGGCGATCAGTACTCGCATGCTCCGATCGTTGCGCATCCGCTGCGCGCCCGCACGCCCAGGTCCCGTGCGAAACCGGGCAGGTCGGCGAGGATCGCCAGGCCCAGATCAGCGAGCGGGACCTCGGGAAAGTCCGTACCGGTGAAGAACATCGCCACCGTCCCACCGGGTGCGGAGAGGCCGAAACCGCGGCTGCGCGGCAGGGCGCCGCCCTTGTAGCGCACGTCCCGGCCGAGTTTGCGGCGCGCGAGAGCGACGGCGGGAGTGTCGGCGGTGGCGAGGTGGCGGTGGAAGGCGAAGAGCCGCGCGGCCGTGCCGTGCGCGGTCTCCTGTGCCCAAGCCCACTCGGCTTCCCTGGAGACCGGCTCGCCTCGGACGCGTTCGAGGACCTCTCGCCGGAACGCGGGTTCCCCGGTGAAACGCACGGTGAGGTCCGGTTCGCCGGGATAAAACGAGCGGAGGGTCTCGCCGCAGAACCAGCGGAGGTCCGCGTCCGCCCACCCGCCGTCGGCCGCGGCGGCTCGCACCGCCCGGTCGCCGAGCCGGGCGCGGAGGTAGTCGGGGGCCGCGTTGTCGCTTTCGGTGATCATCGCCGTGGCGATCGCGTCCACCGGGACGAGCCGACCGGGATCGTGGGCGACGCCGTACTCGTCGCAGGCGACGCCCAGCGACGTCAGCGCCCGGTGGTGGGCGCCGGCGCCGAGGGGACCGTCGCCGTCGAAGGGGTGGAACGCGTCCCAGTCACCGACCGGAACCGGTTCGGCCGGATCGAGCGCGCCGCCGGCGACTGCGGTGGCGTAGGCCAGCAGGGGGATGACCTTGATCGTCGAGGCCACGACGCGCGGCACCCCGGCGTGGTGTGCCAGGTGGTGCCGGCCGTCTTCCGCCACGACCGAGATGGCGTCGCGGTGCGCGGCCAGCCAGGTCCGGAACGCCGTGAAGGGCCCCTCACCAGCGGATGAGGAGCCCTTCACGGTCAGGCACTCAGACGATCAGAGGCCGAGTTCGCCCTCGAAGTTGCCTTCTTCCAGGCGCTGCTTGATCGTCGTCAGGAAGCGGCCCGCGTCGGCCCCGTCCACCAGGCGGTGGTCGTAGGTCAGCGGCAGGTACGCCATCGACCGGACGGCGATCGTGTCGTTGCCGTCGGCGTCCGCGACGACCACCGGGCGCTTGACGACCGCGCCGGTGCCGAGGATGCCCGACTGCGGCTGCACGATGATCGGCGTGTCGAACAGCGCGCCGACGCTGCCGATGTTCGTGATCGAGAACGTGCCGCCCGACAGCTCGTCCGGCTTGATCTGGCCCGACCGCGCGCGGCCCGCCAGGTCGGCGATCCGGTGCGCGAGACCGGCCAGGCTCAGCTCGCCCGCGTCGTGGATCACGACCGAGAGCAGCCCGCGCTCGGTGTCCACCGCGATGCCCAGGTGCACGGCGCCGTGGTAGGTGATCTCCTTCGTGTCCTCGTTGTAGGACGCGTTGACGTTCGGGTGCTGCTTGAGCGCCTCGACCGTGGCCTTCGCGAAGAACGGCAGGAACGTCAGGTTGACGCCCTCGCGCTCCTTGAAGGCCGCCTTCGCGCGCTGGCGCAGCTTGGCGATCTTCGTGACGTCGACCTCCTGGACCTGCGTGAGCTGCGCGGCGATCTGCAGCGACTCGCGGGTCTTGGTGGCCGTGATCTGGCGGATCCGGCTGGCCTTCTGGACCGTGCCGCGCAGCGCCGCCAGCTCCGGCGACACCGGGGCCGCGGGACGCGCGGCGGGCGCCGACGGAGCGGCCGCGGCGGCGGGAGCAGCCGCGGGAGCCGGGGCGGCCGCCGCCTTCTGCTTTTCCTCGGCCGCGGCCAGGACGTCCTGCTTGCGGATCCGGCCGCCGACGCCGCTGCCGGTCAGCGACGAGAGGTCGATGCCGTGCTCGGACGCCAGCTTGCGGACCAGCGGCGTGACGTACGGGCCGTCCGCCGAACCGTCCTTCGCCGCCGCGGCCGGGGCCGCCTCGGCCGCCTTCGCCGCGGGCGCGGCCTGCGGCTCGGGCTTCGGCTCCGGCTTGGACTCCTGGACCGGCTCCGGCTTGGGCTCGGGCTTCGGCTCCGGCTTGGGTTCCGGCTTCGGCTCGGGCTTGGGCTCCGGCTTGGCCTCGGCCTTCGGCGCCGCGTTCGCGTCACCGATCACGGCCAGGACGCCGCCGACCTCGACGGTCTCGTCCTCGCCCGCGCGGATCTCCAGCACCGTGCCGGCGACCGGCGACGGCACCTCGGTGTCGACCTTGTCGGTGGAGATCTCGAGCAGCGGCTCGTCGACCTCGACCGAGTCGCCGACCTGCTTCAGCCAGCGCGTGACGGTGCCTTCGGTGACGCTCTCGCCCAGCTCGGGCAGCTTCACCTCGGTGCCTTCACCACCGGCGGCCGGCGCGGTGTCCGGCTTGCTCGGCGCGCTGTCCTGAGCGCTGTCCTGGGCCTGCGGCTCCGGCTCGGCCGACTGCTCCGGCTCCGGCTCGGGCTCGGGCTTCTGCTCTTCCTGCGCCGGGGCGGAGGACTCGGGCGCGCCACCGGAGCCGTCGTCGATCACGGCGAGCTCGGCGCCGACCTCGACGGTCTCGTCTTCGGCGGCGCTGATCTTCACGACCGTGCCCGCCACCGGGGAGGGCACCTCGGTGTCGACCTTGTCGGTCGAGATCTCGAGCAACGGCTCGTCGACCTCGACGGTGTCGCCCTCCTGCTTAAGCCACCGGGTGACGGTGCCTTCGGTGACGCTCTCCCCGAGCTCCGGCAATGTGACGGAGTAGGCCATCGTTCGCTGACTCCTCTTCCAAGTTCTGCGTGGTCTGGATTCTGCTGGTGGGACGTCAGCTGTGCACGTGCAGCGGCTTCCCCGCGAGGGCGAGGAACGCTTCACCGAGGGCCTCGGTCTGGGTGGGGTGCGCGTGGATGAGCGGCGCGACGTCTTCGGGGAAAGCCTCCCAGCTGTAGATCAGCTGCGCTTCGCCGATCAGCTCGCCGACGCGGTCGCCGACCATGTGGACCCCGACGACCGGGCCGTCCGGGGCCTTGACCAGCTTGACCCCGCCGGAGGTCTTGAGGATCTGGCTCTTGCCGTTGCCGCCCAGGTCGTAGGTGAACGTCGTGACGTCCGAGCCGTACTTGTCCTTCGCCTGCGACTCGGTCAGCCCGACCGACGCGACCTCCGGGTGGGAGTAGGTGACGCGGGGGATGCCGCTCTCGTCGATCACGCGCGGGTTCTGCCCGGCGATCTCCTCGGCGACGAAGATGCCCTGCTGGAAGCCGCGGTGCGCGAGCTGCAGGCCGGGGACGATGTCGCCGACGGCGTAGACGTTCGGCAGGTTGGTGCGCAGCCGCTCGTCGGTGATGACGAAGCCGCGCTCGATCTTGACGCCGGCCTCCTCGTAGCCGTGGCCCGCCGAGTTCGGCCCGCGGCCGACGGCGACCAGCAGCAGGTCGGCTTCGATGGTCTCGCCGGACTCCAGCGAGACGCTGACGCCGTTCTCGTCCTGCTTCGCGCCGGTGAACTTCACGCCGGTCTTGAAGGCGATCTTGCGACGGCGGAAAGCGCGCTCGAGCTGCTTGGACGCGAACTCGTCCTCGTTCGGGACCAGCCGCGGCAGCGCTTCCACGATGGTGACGTCGACGCCGAAGGAGGCCCAGACGCTCGCGAACTCGACGCCGATCACGCCGCCCCCGAGGACAACGACCTTCTTGGGGACGTAGTCGAGGGACAGGGCCTGCTCGCTGGCGATCACACGTCCGCCCAGCTCCAGGCCGGGCAGCGTGCGCGAGTAGGAACCGGTGGCGAGGATGACGTTCTTGCCGGTGTAGCGGGTGCCGTCCACCTCGACGGTCGTGCCGCCGACGAACGTGCCGCTGCCCTCGACGAGGTTCACCTTGTGCGCCTTGGCCAGGCCCTGCAGGCCCTTGTACAGCCGGGAGACGATCCCGTCCTTGTACTTGTTGACCCCGGCGATGTCGATGCCCTCGAAGACGGCTTTGACGCCGACCGCTTCGGCCTCGCGGGTTTCGTCGGCGACCTCGGCGGCGTGGAGCAGGGCCTTGGTCGGGATGCAGCCCCGGTGGAGGCAGGTCCCGCCCAGCTTGTCCTTCTCGATCAGGGTGACGGAAAGGCCCAGCTCGGCCGCGCGGAACGCCGCGGCGTAGCCGCCCGATCCGCCTCCCAGGATCACGAGGTCGGCGGAGGTGTCGGTCACTTCAATAGCTCCTCGGCAAGCAGTGGGGTGGTGCTCTGTCGTCGCCCGTGCCCGGTATAACCGCGCGCGCGACACCCGCCATCTTGTCACTACGCCGGACGAGGCTGCGAGCTAGCCGGGTGTGCGACACCGACCACACGCGGACATCGGGATAATGAGTGGGGAATGTCTCGGGAGGGAAGGTGGTCGCGGTGGGGTTGTTCGACTCCCTGCGCAGGCGCGCCAAGGGCGGGCAGAAGGCCGGCACGCTGCGGAAAGCCAGTTCCGAGGACACCCATCACCTGGACGAGTGGGCGGCCTCGCGCCGGGGTGTCGAGGCCTTCGTCGAGCCGAAGACGAACGTCACCGAGACCACTGTGGTGTTGATCGCCCACGACGGCGAGTGGACCCGGCGCCGGATCGGCAGCCTGGAGGCGGCCCAGCAGTTCGGCCACCGCCGGTCGATCCCGGTCTACGAGGTCGCGCGCGTCGGCTACCCGAAGCGCATGCGCGAGTACACCGAGCGGAAGAAGCGCGGCCAGGTCTAGAGGGCGATCCGGCCGACCACCTCGCCGTTGAAGGTCTGCCCGGTCGGGCGGAAGCCCAGCTTGAGGTAGAAGTCCTCCGGACCGCCCTCGGCCGGGAGCCACAGCACCGTGGCGGCCTTTTCGCCGCGCCGGCGCGCCTCTTCGAGCACGGTTTCGACGGCGAACCGGCCGTGACCGCGGCCCTGGACGCCCGCGCCGACGTTGAGCCGCCAGACCCCGCAACGGAAGAAGTCGAGCTCCGCGCCGGGGTTGAAGCCGCCCATCACGAAGGCGACCGGTTCCCCGTCGTCGAGGATCAGCCGCGGCCAGGCGATCTCCGGCTGGGTGTAGGCCTCGGCGAGCGAGACGGCGACCGGCGCGACGAAGTTCTTCTGGTGCGGCTCGACGGCCAGCTGGCACGCGGCGGCGACGTTGTCCGGGGTGATCTTCTCCACGGTGAGGGTGGTCACCGTGCCCAAGCTAGCCTGCCTGGGCGAGCAAAGTGGCGTGCCGGACCAGCGCCGCGCGGAACGACGGGTGCACCGTCGTGCCCAGCACCGGATCGACCTCGACCACGTGCGACGCCGAAAGCAGCAGCACCGCCGGCTCGGCGAGGATCACCACTCCGTTCTCGGCGCGCAGCTCGGCCGTGCCCAGCAAGCGGGGGAAGACCACGTCCGCCGGCAGGCCGTCGCAGGTGCGGAGGAACTCGCGGTGGTCTTCGGGGAGCGAGACACCCAGCCGCAGCTCCGCCGAGCGGATCGCCGCTTCCGACGCCGGGGGCGGGAGCGTGGTGCGGCCGCGCAGGAGCGCTGCTTCCGCCGAGCCGCGCAGCCGCATGATCTCCGCGACCAGCTCGGGCCAGGTCCTCAGGCTCGGCGGGTAGCGCTCGTGCAGGGCCGCGACCAGCGCCCCCGCGCAGGCCGGCGCCCAGTCGCGCAGGCCCAGCGGGTCCGCCCCGGCCACCAGCGCCGGGGCCAGCGCGCGCGTCGCCGCCAGCGTCGCCACGTCCGGCCGGTGCCCGGCCAGCGAGGCCCACAGCGTGAGGTCGCCGTCGGCGAGTGCCGCGCGGACGCGGTCCGGGCGTGCCGGCGCGACGTGCTTGACCACCTCGGCGAGCGGTCCCGGCGGGAGGACGCCGTCGAGGTCGGACACCGGACGGCGCAGGGAAGCCGTGTGCGCGCGTTCTTCGGCATCGAGGTCGAGCGGCGTCAAGCCCTCGGCCCACTCCGGCCAGCCGCCGCGGGCTTCGAAGAGCATCGCCCACGCGCGGGCCCGCACCGGGTCGGGCGCCAGCGCGGTCACCGGCCGTTCCGTGCGGGCCGACCAGTGCCCGGCCAGCCGGTCGGCCTCGTCGAGCGCGCCGCTGACCGCGAGCAGCAGGGCGGCGTACCCGGCCTGGTCGTCGACGCCCGGTTCGGCGGCGGTCAGGACGTCCCGGACCGCCGTCTCGAGGTACTCGCCGGCGTCCACGAACCGACCCTAGGGGTCAGCCGAGTGCCTGCTTGGCCCCGGGGTGCAGCGGGACCGGCTCGGTCCGCGGGGCCAGCTGCTTCGTGATCTCCTTCGCCGCCGGGTGGACCTTCGCCAGCTCCGCCTGCTTGTCGAAGAGCAGCTTGGTGAGCGCGCACGCGTTGTTCGCCGGGAAGTCCTCGCGCACCAGCAGCAGGTTGGGCACGACGACCGTCGGCACGTCGGCCGGCTGCCCGTACGCCGCCGCCGGGATGACGGCCTGGTCGTAGACGTCGTTGACCTGCTTGAGCTTCGGCAGCAGCGGCGTGATGTCGAGGAACTTCACCTTGTCCTTCAACGCCGTGGTGATGTCGGTGATCTGCGCGGTCGGCAGGCCACCGGACCAGACGAGCCCGTCGAGCGTGCCGGACTTCATGCCGTCCGCGGTCTTGGCCAGGTCGAGCCGCTGCGCCTGGACGTCGGTGTCCGGCTTGAGGCCCGCCGCCTGCAGCAGGCGGTTCGCGATCACCTCGGTGCCCGACTTCGGCGAGCCCGTCGAGATCCGCTTGCCCTTCATGTCCGCGACGGAGTTGATGCCCGAGTCGGTGCGCACCAGCACCTGCGTCGAGTTCGGGTAGATCCTCGACAGCGCCTGGATCTTCTGCGGCTTGCCCTCGAAGGATCCCTTGCCGCGCACCGCGTCCGCCGCGGTGTCCGCCAGCGAGAACGCGACGTCGTAGTTCCCGGCGACCAGCTGCTGGATGTTCTGCACCGACGCGCCGGTCTCGGCCGCGGTCGCACGCAGCTTGGTGTTGTTGCTGATCAGCTGGGCCAGCCCGCCGCCGAGCACGTAGTAGACGCCGCCGCTGTTGCCGGTGGCGATGGTGATCCGGCCTTCGCCGGCTTCGCAGGACTGCCCGCCACCACCTTGGGCGGGCTGGTCGGCCTGCTGTTTGCCGCCGCAGCCCGTGACGGCCAGAGCGAGTACCGCGGCAGCGGCCAGTGCGCGTTTCATGCTGTCCTCCTCTTGAGCACGGTGTGAGCGAGTACGGCGGCGACACCGAACGCGGCGCCGACCGCGATCGGCACCGGCTCCAGGTAGAGCAGGCAGAGGGCGGCCGGGACGAACAGCAGCCGCACGGGCAGGCTGACCGGGCCGAACAGCCAGCCCCCGGTCACCACGGCGAGCGCGGCGACGGCCACCGCCGACACCACCGCCACCCACAGCACGGTGAGCACATCGGACTGCAGCAGCAGCGCGGCGCCGTTGTCGGTGAGCACGAAGGCGATCGGCACCAGGAACGCGGGCAGCGTGTACTTCCAGCACTGCCACATGGTGCCGAGCACCGACCCTCCGGTGATGGCCGCCGACGCGACGGCGGCGAGCGCGGTCGGCGGCGTGACCTCCGAAAGCACGGCGTAGTAGAAGATGAACATCGCCCGCTCGGCGTCGGCGACTCCCAGCGTCTCCAGCGCCGGGCCGATCACCACCCACGCGATGATGAAGCTCGCGGTGACCGGTACCGCCAGCCCGAGCACACCGACCGCGATCGCCGAAAGCAGCACGGTCAGGATCAGGATCACGGTGCCGTTGTCGGTGAGGGCGCCGGCCAGTTCCACCAGCGCGTCGGCGAGTTCGAGGCCGAGCCCGGTCTTGGTGATGGTCGAGGTGATCACGCCGGCCGCCGCGCACACCGCGATCACCGGCAGCGCCCCGCGGACCCCGGCGGAGAGCGCGTCCACCATGTCCTTGGCCCAGCCCTTGACGTCCCGGCGCCGGGCGATGAGCGCGAAGAGCGCGGCGACGCCGGTGGCGTAGACGACCGCGGCGAACGGCGGGATGTCCAGGGCCAGGAACACGACGATGATCGCCAGCGACAGGAAGTGGTAGCCGCCTTGGCGCAGGAGCTGCCACGGGTTGCCGTGCGGGACGTCGACCGGCTCGGCCTCGAAGCGGCGCGCGTCGGCCTCCATCGCGAACACGATGCCGAGGTAGTAGAGCAGCGTCGGGACGGTCGCCCAGATCAGCACGGTCAGGTACGACGTCTGCAGGTACTCGGCGATGATGAACGCGGCGGCGCCCAGCGTCGGCGGCGAGAGGATCGCGCCGATGCCGGACGCGGCGAGCAGCCCGCCGGCGTTTTCCCTGGGGTAACCGGCTTTCTTGAGGATCGGCCAGGTGATCGAGCCGAGGCTGACGGCCGTCGCGGTGCCCGAACCCGACACCGTGCCGAGCAGGAAGCCCGACAGGACGGTGGTCCGGCCCGGCGCCGTCCGCGACTTCCGGAAGGCGGCGAAGGAGATGTCCACGAAGAACCGCCCGGCGCCGGAGGCGTTGAGGACGGCGCCGTAGAGCGTGAACAGCACGATGTAGCTGGCCGCGACGTCGAGCGGAGTGCCGTAGAAGCCGCTCGCGTCGTTGTAGAGCGCGTTGACGATCTGGCTGAAGTCGATGCCGGCGTGCGCGATGCCCCAGTTCTGCGGGAGGTAGCCGCCGTAGTAGGCGTAGGCGAGGAAGAGCAGGCAGACGATCGGCAGCACCAGCCCGGTGGTGCGGCGGGTGGCTTCGAGGATCAGCACCAGCAGCAGCGCGCCCGCGACGATGTCCAGCGGGGACAGGATGCCCTGGCGGTTCAGGAAGTCGTCGTAGCCGATCAGCACGGGGTAGAGGCCGACGGCCAGGGCGATCGCGGCGAGGGTCCAGTCGGTCCAGCCGGGGTCGTCGCGGCCGCGCAGCCGCGGGCGGTAGCAGAGGAAGACCAGCGGGAGCGTCACGCCGAGGAACAGCACGAGGTAGAACTGGTTGCCCTTGGCGAACGGGAAGAACACCTGCTTGAGCACGAAGACCGCGACCGCGAGGGCGACGAAGTAGACGACGCGGTCGGGAACGCGGGAGAGGGTGCGCGCGGGCCGTTCTTCGTCGTGCTCGGCGGCGATCGCGGCGGGGGAGTCGCGTTCCACCGGCTCGGTCGTCACCGTGCCAACCTACGGTGTCGCGGATCACACCGAAAGCGGCAATTCGATCACCGGCCCCATGCGCCCCAATGTGGCGTTGGTTGCGTCAGACGCACCCAATGTGGCGTTCGGTGCGTCAGACGCACCGAACGCCACATTGGGTGCGTCTGACGCAACCAACGCCACATTGGGGCGCTCGGGTCCGGTGCCGCTGCTGCTGTCCGGGCGGACCGCGGAGGCGCTGCTCGAGCAGGCCGAGCGGCTGGCCGAGGTGGTGGCTACGGAGGACGTCCACGACGTCGCGTGGTCGCTGGGGACCACGCGGTCGGCGTTCGAGCACCGGGCCGTCGTCGTCGGCGCCGACCGGGACACCCTGCTCGGCGGGCTCAGCGAACTCGCCGTGCGCGGGGTCGCCGGGACGCCCGGCAAGACCGTGTTCGTCTTCCCCGGCCAGGGTTCGCAGTGGGTCGGGATGGCGCTCGAACTCGCCGAAGCCGCGCCGGTGTTCGCCGACCGGCTCGCCGAGTGCGCCGCCGCGCTCGCACCGTTCGTGGACTGGCAACTGCTCGACGTCCTCGGTGACGCCGAGATGCTGCAGCGGGTCGACGTCGTGCAGCCGGCCTGCTGGGCCGTCATGGTGTCGCTCGCCGCGCTGTGGGAGTCCTTCGGTGTCCGGCCGGAGGCCGTGATCGGGCACTCCCAGGGCGAGATCGCCGCCGCCTGCGTCTCCGGCGGCCTCTCGCTGGAAGACGGCGCGCGCGTCGTCGCGCTGCGGAGCCAGGTGATCCGGACGTCGCTGGCCGGCCGGGGCGCGATGGCGTCGGTGGCCCTCCCGGCCGAAGACGCCGAACTCCTGCTGACCGAATATGCCGGTCTGTCCGTGGCCGCGCTGAACGGCACCGCCGCGGTGACCGTCTCCGGCGACCCCGACCAGGTCGACGCGCTGGTGGCCCGCTGCGCCGCCGACGGCGTCCGGGCCCGCAAGGTCCAGGTCGACTACGCGTCGCACTCCGCGCACGTCGAAGCGATCGAGGCCGAGCTCCTCGACGTCCTCGCACCGGTCTCGCCGGCGACGGCGCGGATCCCGTTCTACTCGACCGTCACCGGCGACTGGCTCGACACCACCGAGCTGACCGCCGCGTACTGGTACCGGAACCTGCGGCAGCGCGTGCTGTTCGCGCCCGCCACCGTGGCGCTCGGCGAGCAGGGCTTCGGCGTGTTCGTCGAGTCCAGCGCGCACCCCGTGCTGGGCACCGCGATCGCCGGGACCCTCGACGACGTCGTCGTCACCGGCTCGCTGCGCCGCGACGAGGGCGGCCTCGCCCGCTTCCTCACTTCGGCCGGGGAGCTGTGGGCGCGCGGGGCCGAAGTGGACTTCTCGCCGGTCCTCGCCGGTGGGTCCACTGTGGATTTGCCGACTTATCCGTTCCAGCGCGCGCGGTACTGGCCGACGCTGCCCGGCCCGGGTGACGTCGCCGCGGCCTCGGACGCCGCCGACGCCGGGTTCTGGTCGGCTGTCGAACGCGACAACGCCGGCGATCTGGCGAAGACGCTCGGCCTAGACGAGTCCGCCGTCGAGGGCCTGCTCCCCGCCCTGGCGGCCTACCGCAGGCAGCGCCGGGAAGAATCCACAGTGGACAACTGGCGGTACCGGGCCGGCTGGCAGCCGGTCACCGTCGAGGCCTCGCCGCGCCTCCAGGGCACCTGGCTCGTCGTGCGCCGGCCGGACGACGAGACTCCGTTGCCACTGGACCGCTTCGGTGCGGAAGTCGTCACCGTCGAAGCCGAGGTCGGCGTCGACCGCGCCACGCTGGCCGAGCGGATCGGGGACGTCCAACCGGCGGGGATCCTGTCCCTCCTGGGCACCGACGAGTCCTATCGCGGGCTCGTCGACACGCTCACCCTGATCCAAGCCCTCAACGACCTGGACGCTCCCTTGTGGACGTTCACTCGGGGCGCCGTGTCGACCGGCAAGGCCGACGCGCTGCGCAACCCGGCCCAGGCGCCGGTGTGGGGCCTCGGCCGCGTCGCCGCGCTCGAGCACCCCGCCCGCTGGGGTGGCCTGCTCGACCTGCCCGCGGACCTCGACGAGCGCGCGTTCGCCCGCGTGGCCGCCGCGCTCACCGGGGACGAAGACCAGGTCGCCGTCCGCGCGTCCGGGGTCTTCGCCCGCCGGCTCCTGCGGTCTCCGCTCGGTTCGGCGACCCCGGACCGCACCTGGACGCCGGAAGGAACCGTGCTGGTCACCGGCGGTACCGGCGGCTTGGGCGCGAAGGTCGCCCGCTGGCTCGCCGGTCGCGGAGCCGAGCGGCTGGTGCTGACCAGCCGCCGTGGCGCGGACGCCCCGGGCGCGGCCGAGCTGTGCGAAGAACTCGCCGCGCTCGGTGCCGAGGCGACCGTCGTGGCCTGCGACGTCTCCGACCGCGACGCCTTGGCCGCCGTGGTGGCCGAGTACCCGCCGTCCGCCGTCATCCACGCCGCCGGTGTGCTCGACGACGGTGTGCTGTCGGCCCTCACCCCGGACCGGCTGGCCGCGGTGCTCAAGCCCAAGGCCCTGGCCGCGTTCCACCTGCACGAGCTGACCAAGGACCTCGGCCTGTCGGCGTTCGTCTCCTTCGCGTCGACGGCCGGGGTCTGGGGCGGGCCTGGCCAGGGCAACTACGCCGCCGCCAACGCCTACCTCGACGCGCTCGCCGAACACCGGCGCTCGCTCGGCCTGGCCGCGACGTCGATCTCCTGGGGCCCGTGGGCCGACACCGGGATGGCCGACGCCGCCGCCGTCGCCGAACGGCAGCGCCTGGGTGGCATCCACGCACTCGACCCGGAGCTGGCGATTTCGGCGCTGCAGCAGGCCCTCGACCACGGCGAGACCACGCTGACCGTGGCGGGCGTCGACTGGGCGCGGTACGTGCCGTCGTTCACCGCCGTCCGGCCGAGCCCGCTGCTGCTCGGCATTCCCGAGGCGCGGCAAGCGATCGAAGCCGCGGGGGAGAAGACCCAGGGCGTCGGGCTGAGCGAGCGTGACGTGCTGGAGTTCGTCCGGACCCAGGTCGCCGGGGTGCTCGGCTACGCCGGACCGGGCGACGTCGAGCCGAACCGCGCGTTCACCGACCTCGGGTTCGACTCGCTGACCGCGGTCGACCTCCGCAACCGGCTCAGCGCCGCCACCGGCCTCAAGCTGCCCGCGACGCTGATCTTCGACTACCCGACCACGACCGCCCTGGTCACGCACCTGAGGGGCGAGCTGGGCGGCCCGGCCGAGGTCACGTCCACGGTGGACGTCACCCCGGCGGGCGTCGAGGACGACCCCATCGCCATCGTCTCGATGGCGTGCCGGTTCCCCGGCGGCGTGCGTTCGCCGGAAGACCTGTGGGCGCTGCTTTCCGGCGGCGCGGACGCGATCACCGACTTCCCCGACGACCGCGGCTGGGACCTCGACGCGCTCTACGACCCGGACCCCGACCACCAGGGCACGTCCTACACCCGCCGCGGCGGTTTCCTCGACGGCGCCAGCCGGTTCGACGCCGCGTTCTTCGGCATCAACCCGCGCGAAGCACTGGCGATGGACCCGCAGCAGCGCCTGCTGCTCGAGACCGCGTGGGAAGCCATCGAACGCGCCGGGATCGACGCGACGTCGTTGCGCGGCGGCCCGGTCGGCGTCTTCGCCGGCTCCAACGGGCAGGACTACACCCCGCTGCTCGCGCTCGGCGACGACGAGGGGGTCGAGGGCTACACGATGACCGGCAACGCGGGATCGGTGGTGTCCGGCCGGATCTCCTACGCGCTCGGCCTGGAAGGCCCGGCCGTCACGGTCGACACCGCCTGCTCGTCTTCGCTGGTCGCGGTGCACCTGGCCACGCGGGCGCTGCGGTCGGGCGAGTGCTCGCTGGCCCTGGCCGGCGGTGTGACGATCATGTCGACCCCGTCCGGGTTCATCCAGTTCAGCCGTCAGCGCGGCCTCGCGCTCGACGGCCGCTGCAAGGCGTTCTCCGACGACGCCGACGGCACCGGCTGGGGCGAGGGCGCCGGGATGGTGCTCCTGGAAAGGCTGTCCGACGCGCGCCGCAACGGGCACCCGGTGCTCGCGCTGGTCCGCGGAAGTGCGGTCAACCAGGACGGCGCGTCGAACGGCCTGACCGCTCCGAACGGACCGTCGCAGCAGCGGGTGATCCGCGCGGCGCTGGCCGACGCGCGGTTGATGCCGTCCGAAGTGGACGCCGTCGAAGCGCACGGCACCGGCACGGTGCTGGGCGACCCGATCGAGGCGCAGGCCGTCCTGGCCACCTACGGGCAGGACCGCGACCGGCCGCTGTGGCTCGGCTCGGTCAAGTCCAACATCGGGCACACGCAGGCCGCCGCCGGCGCGGCCGGGATCATGAAGATGGTCCTGGCCCTCGGCCACGACCTGCTGCCGAAGACGCTGCACGCCGATACTCCGTCGTCCCATGTGGACTGGAGCACGGGTGACGTGCGGCTGCTGTCCGACGCCGTCGAGTGGTCGCCCGGCGGGCACCCGCGCCGGGCCGGGATCTCGTCGTTCGGCGTGAGCGGCACCAACGCCCACGTGATCGTCGAGCAGGCCCCGGCCGAGGAGACCGCCCGCGTCGAGCCGACGCGCTCCGGCCCGGTGGCGTGGGTCCTGTCCGGACGGTCCGAAGCCGCGCTCCGGGCGCAGGCCGCCCAGCTGGCCGAGAGCGCCGCCGGGGAACGCCCGGCCGACGTCGGCTGGTCGCTCGCCACCGGCCGCTCGGCGTTCGAGCACCGCGCGGTGCTCGTCGGCAGCGAGCCCGAGGAACTGCTGCAGGGGCTGCGTGATCTCGACGGGCCGACGGTGACCAGGGGCGTGACCGGCGAGGGCCGGATCGGCTTCCTCTTCACCGGGCAGGGCGCGCAGCGGCTCGGCATGGGCCGCGAGCTCTACGCCGAACACCCGGTGTACGCCGAGGCGTTCGACGCGGTGTGCGCGCACTTCGACACCGAGCTGGACCGGCCGCTGGCCGACGTCGTCTTCGGGGACGAGGACCTGCTGAACGAGACCGGCTACACCCAGCCCGCGCTGTTCGCGGTCGAGGTGGCGCTGTTCCGCCTGCTGGAGTCCTGGGGCGTGCACCCCGAGTACCTGGCCGGGCACTCGATCGGCGAACTGGCCGCCGCGCACGTCGCCGGCGTGTTCTCCCTCGCCGACGCGTGCCGGCTGGTCGCCGCGCGCGGCCGGCTGATGCAGGGTTTGCCGCGTGGTGGCGGGATGCTGGCGGTGTCGGCCACCGAGGACGAGGTCACGCCGCTGCTCACGGACACGGTGAGCATCGCCGCGATCAATGGGCCGATGTCGATCGTGGTCTCCGGCGACGACCTCGACGGGATCGAGCAGCACTTCACCGCACTGGGCCGCAAGACCAAGCGGCTCACGGTGTCGCACGCGTTCCACTCGCCGTCGATGGATCCGATGCTGGGCGAGTTCGCGAAGGTGGCCGAGCAGGTCACCTTCACCGAGCCGAGCCTGCCGATCGTGTCCACGGTGACCGGTGCGATCGCGTCCGTTCGCACGCCGGAGTACTGGGTCGGCCAGGTGCGCGCGGCCGTGCGGTTCGCCGACGCCGTCACGACCCTGCAGGGCCTGGGTGTCAACCGGTTCGTCGAAATCGGGCCGGACGCCGTCCTCACGCCGATGGTCGAAGCCGCCGTGGCGATCCCGACTCTGCGCAAGGGCCGGGACGAACGGATCAGCGTGCTGGCCGCCGTCGGCGAGCTGCACGTCCACGGGCAGAGTCCCGACTGGACGGCGGTGTTCGCCGGAACCGGCGCGCGCCGCGTGGATCTGCCGACGTATGCGTTCCAGTACCAGCGCTTCTGGCCGCACCTGTCCGGCATGCCGCTGGGCGACGTCGCCGCCGCCGGGCTCACCGCGGTCGACCACCCGCTCCTGGGCGCGTCGGTCTCCGTGGCCGGGGCCGACGAGCTCCTGTTCACCAGCCGGCTCGCGCTGTCCACGCACCCGTGGCTGGCCGGGCACGAGGTCATGGGCCAGGTGCTGCTGCCGGGCACCGCGTTCCTGGAGCTGGCCGTCCGTGCCGCGGACCAGGCCGGCTGCGCCCGCGTGGAGGAGCTGACGCTGGCCGCGCCGCTGGTGCTGCCCGCCCGCGGCGGCGTCCAGCTGCAGTGCTCGGTCGGGACGCCCGCCGAGGACGGGACGCGCGCCTTCACCGCGCACTCGCGGATCGAGGGCACCGAGGAGTGGGTCCTGCACGCCACCGGCCTGCTCGCCGTCGAAGCGGGCGATCCCGGCGAAACCCTGTCCGAGTGGCCGCCCGCGAAGGCGGAACCCCTTGCCGTGGAAGACTTCTACGACACGTACGCGGCGGGCGGGTTCGCCTACGGGGACGCCTTCCGCGGCCTGACCGCCGCCTGGCGGTCCGGCGACGACGTCTATGCCGAGATCGCGCTGCCCGAATCGGCCCGCGCCGACGCGCGTCGCTTCGGACTGCACCCGGCCCTGCTCGACGCCGCGCTGCAGGCCCTGCTCTACCTGCCCTTGGCGGGGTCCGGGCAGAGCAGGCTCCCGTTCTCCTGGGCGGGTGTCACGCTGCACGCGTCCGGCGCCGACGCGCTGCGCGTCAAGCTCGGTCTGGCCGGACCGGACGCCCTGGCGCTGACGATCGCCGACGCCGCGGGGAACCCGGTCGCCACCGTGGACTCCCTCGCCATGCGCCAGGTCTCGGCGGACCAGCTGTCGACCGAGCCCAGCGGGCTGCGCGACTCGCTGTTCCAGGTGGACTGGGTCCCCCTGGAGACCGGGTCCGAACCGGACACCGGGTCGTGGGCCGTGCTCGGCCCGGACCAGCACAAGCTCGGCGTCCAGCTCGGCACGTCCGGCCCGCTCGCGTCCTATGGGGACATCGACGCGCTGGTGGCCGCGATCACCGGCGGCGCCACACCTCCCGAGGTCGTCTTCGCGCCGCTCGCTCCCACCGGCCGGACGGCGGACCTCCCGGGCTCGGTCCGGGCGGCCACCGGACTGGCCTTGGACACCGTGCAGCGCTGGCTGGCCGAAGACGCCTTGGAAGGCGCGAAGCTGGTGTTCGTCACCTCCGGCGCGGTGGCCCACCGCGGCGAGGTGACCGACCTGGCCAACGCCGGCGTCTGGGGCCTGGTCCGCTCGGCCCAGGCCGAGAACCCGGCGCGGTTCCTGCTGGTCGACGTCGACGGCAAGGAAGCGTCCTACGGCGCGGTCCCGGCCGCACTGGCCACCGGCGAGCCCCAACTGTCCCTTCGCGACGGTGAACCGCACGCGGCCCGGCTGGTGCGCGCCGAAGCGGCTGGCGGTGTGCTCAGCGCGCCGAAGGACGGGCACTGGCGGCTCGACATCGTCGACAAGGGCACCTTGGAAAACCTCACCCTGCTGCCGTGCCCGGAGGTGGCCGCCCCACTGGCGGACGGCCACGTGCGGATCGCCGTCCGCGCGGCGGGCGTGAACTTCCGCGACGTCCTCAACGCCCTCGGCATGTACCCCGGCGAGGCCGGCGCGATGGGCCTCGAAGGCGCGGGCGTGGTCACCGAAGTCGGCCCCGGGGTCACCGGGCTCGCCGTCGGCGACCGGGTGCTCGGCATGTTCCCCGGCGCGTTCGGGCCGGTCGCGGTCGCCGACCAGCGGCTCGTCGCCCGCGTCCCGGACGGCTGGTCGTTCGCCGAGGCGGCGTCCGTGCCGATCGTGTTCCTCACCGCCTACTACGCGCTGGTCGACCTCGGCCGCGTGCAAGCGGGGGAGACCGTGCTCGTCCACGCGGCCGCCGGCGGCGTCGGCATGGCCGCGGTCCAGCTCGCGAAGCACCTCGGCGCCGACGTGTACGGCACCGCGGGCGCCGGCAAGTGGGGCGCGCTGCGCGAACACGGCCTCGCCGACGACCGGATCGCCTCGTCCCGGACCCTGGACTTCGAGGAGCGGTTCCTCGCGGCCACCGGCGGCCGGGGCGTCGACGTCGTCCTCGATTCCCTCGCCGGGGAGTTCGTGGACGCGTCGCTGCGGCTGCTGCCGCGCGGCGGCCGGTTCCTGGAGATGGGCAAGACCGACGTCCGGCTCCCCGCCGACGTCGCCGCGGTCCACCCGGGCGTCGCCTACCAGGCGTTCGACCTCATCGAGGCCGGGCCCGACCGCATCGCCGAGATGCTGCAGGAGATCCTCGGCCTGCTCGGCCGGGGTGTGCTGCGGCCGATCCCGGTCACGGCCTGGGAGGTCCACCGCGCCCCCGCGGCGTTCAAGCACCTCCAGCAGGCCAAGCACGTCGGCAAGGTCGTGCTGACCGTGCCCGCGCCGCTCGACCCCGAGGGCACGGTCCTGATCACCGGCGGCACGGGCGGCCTCGGCGGGCTGCTCGCCCGGCACCTCGTCACCGAGCACGGCGCGCGGCACCTGCTGCTCACCAGCCGCCGCGGCCTCGCGGCCGACGGGGCAGCCGAGCTGCGGGACGAGCTGACCGGCCTGGGCGCGACCGTCACCGTCGCGGCGTGCGACGCGGCCGACCGCGACGCCCTGGCCGGACTGCTCGCCGGCATCCCCGGCGACCACCCGCTGCGGGCGGTCATGCACACCGCCGGGGTGCTCGACGACGGCGTCGTCGGCTCGCTGGACGCGGCCCGGCTGGACAAGGTGCTGCGGCCCAAGGTCGACGCCGCGGTGCACCTCGACGAGCTGACCCGCCACGCCGACCTCACCGCGTTCGTGCTGTTCTCCGGCGCCGCCGGCCTGTTCGGCGGCGCGGGACAGGCGAACTACGCGGCCGCGAACGCCTTCGTGGACGCCTTCGCCACCCACCGGCACGCCCTCGGGCTGCCCGCGGTGGCCTTGGCGTGGGGCCCGTGGTCGGCCGCCGCCGGCATGACCAGCGGGCTGACCGAGACGGACCTGGGCCGGATGGCCCGCGCCGGGCTGCTGCCGCTGTCCGCCGAACTCGGCTTGGCCCTGCTCGACGCGGGCGTGGCCTCCGGCGAGGCGGCCGTGGTGCCGATGCGGGTCGACCCGGTCGCGCTGGCGTCCTCGGGCGCTCCGCTGTTCCGGGGGTTCGTCACCGCTCCGGCACGGCGGGCGGTCGCGGCCGCGACGAAGGCCGAGCCGGCCGGCCTGGCCGAGCGGCTGGCGGCGGCGCCGGTCGCGGACCGCGAGGACCTGGTGGTGGACCTGGTGGCCGGCCAGGTCGCCGCCGTGCTCGGGCACACGTCCACAGTGGACATCGACGCCGGCAAGGCGTTCAGCGAACTGGGCTTCGACTCGCTCACCGCGGTCGAGCTGCGCAACCGGCTCGGCGCGGTCGCCGGGCAGCGGCTGCCCGCGACGCTGGTGTTCGACTACCCGACGGTCGCCGAACTGGCCGGCTACCTGCTCGAAGCGATCGCGCCGCCGGCACCGTCGGCGAACGGCCTGGTCGACGACCTGCGCGGTTCGCTCGCCTCGCTGCCCGAGGGCTACGAGGGCCGCGAGGAGATCACCGAACGGCTGCAGAGCCTGCTCGCCTGGTGGACCGGCACCACCCCCGAAGAACCGCAGTCGGACGACGAAGTCGCGGCCGCGTCCGCCGACGAGCTGTTCGACCTGATCGACAAGGAGTTCGGGGCGTGACCTCCGACAACGAGAAGAAGCTGCTCGACTACCTCAAGAAGGTCACCACCGACCTGAGGGCGGCGAACCAGCGGTTGCGCGAGGTCGAGGAGTCCGACGCCGAGCCGGTCGCGGTGATCGGCATGGGCTGCCGGTTCCCCGGCGGCGTGCGCACCCCCGAGCAGCTGTGGCAGCTCCTGGCCGCCGGCGGCGACGGCATGTCCGGCTTCCCGGCCGACCGCGGCTGGCCCGCGTCGCTGTACTCCGGCGACGCCGGGCAAGCGGGCACCAGCTACGTCCGCGAGGGCGGGTTCGTCTACGACGCGGCGGAGTTCGACCCCGGCTTCTTCGGGATGAGCCCCCGTGAGGCGCTGGCCACCGACCCACAGCAACGGCTGCTGCTCGAGACGGCGTGGGAGACCGTCGAGCGCGCCGGGATCGACCCGCTTTCGTTGCGCGGCACGAAGGCGGGCGTCTTCGTCGGTGGCACGTCCACCGGCTACGGCTCCGGCCTGACCGCGTTGCCGGACGGCGTCGAAGGGTACCTGCTCACCGGCAACTCGACCGCGGTGATCTCCGGCCGGGTCGCCTACCAGCTCGGGCTCAAGGGCCCGGCGGTCACCGTGGACACCGCTTGCTCGTCTTCGCTGGTCGCGTTGCACTGGGCGGCCCAGGCGCTGCGGCGCGGCGAATGCTCGCTGGCGCTCGTCGGCGGCGTGACCGTGATGTCGACGCCGGGCATGTTCCTCGAGTTCAGCCGCCAGCGCGGGCTCGCCCCGGACGGGCGGTGCAAGCCGTTCGCGGCCGCGGCCGACGGCACCGGCTGGTCCGAGGGCGTCGGGCTCGTCCTGGTCGAGAAGCTGTCCGACGCGCTGGCCAACGGGCACCCGGTGCTGGCCGTGCTCCGCGGGTCCGCGGTCAACTCCGACGGCGCGTCGAACGGCCTCACCGCGCCCAACGGACCGGCGCAGCAGCAGGCCATCCGGGCCGCGCTGGCGAGCGGCGGGCTCACGCCGTCCGATGTGGACGTCGTGGAGGCGCACGGCACGGGCACCACGCTGGGCGACCCGATCGAGGCGCACGCGCTGCTGGCGACCTACGGCCAGGACCGCGACCGGCCGCTGTGGCTCGGCTCGGTGAAGTCCAACATCGGCCACACCCAGGCCGCCGCCGGCGTCGCCGGCGTGATCAAGATGGTGCTGTCGCTGCGCCACGAGGTGCTGCCGCGCACCGTGCACGTCGACGAGCCGTCGCCGCACATCGACTGGTCGGCCGGGTCCGTCGAGCTGCTCACCGACAACGTTCCGTGGCCGGCGGGGGAGACTCCGCGCCGGGCCGGCGTTTCTTCGTTCGGCATCAGCGGGACCAACGCGCACGTGATCCTGGAAAGCTACGACGCGGTGCCTGCCTCGCCGGCTTCTTCGCCCGGCGGACCGGTGCCCCTGGCGTTGTCCGCGCGGACTGGCGAAGCCCTGCGCGAGCAGGCCGTCCGGCTGCGCGAACACCTGCTCGGCCGCGCGGACCTGCCGCTCGCCGACACCGCGCTGTCCCTGGCCACCGGACGTTCGGCGTTCGAGTACCGCGCCGTGGTACTGGCCGCCGACGTCTCCGAGGCCGTGACAGCACTGGACGCACTGGCGGCCGGCGAGCCCGCACCGTCGCTGGTGGAGGGTGTCGCGCCGGGCAAGGCCGGCAAGACCGCGTTCCTCTTCTCCGGCCAGGGTTCCCAGCGGATCGGCATGGGCGCCGGCCTGCGTCGCGCGTTCCCGGTGTTCGCCTCGGCGTTCGACGAGGTGTGCGCGGGCTTCGGCATTCCGCTGGCCGAAGTGATCTCGGGCGGGTCCCTGGACGACACCGGGTACACGCAGCCCGCGCTGTTCGCGGTCGAGGTCGCGTTGTTCCGGCTGCTGGAGTCCTGGGGCGTGAAGCCGGACTTCCTCGCCGGGCACTCCATCGGTGAACTGGCCGCGGCACACGTCGCCGGAGTCTTGACGCTGGCCGACGCCTGCGAGCTGGTCGCCGCCCGGGCGCGGTTGATGGCCGCTCTCCCGGCCGGTGGCGCGATGGTCGCCGTGCAGGCCACCGAGGACGAGGTCACGCCGTTGCTCGGCGAGCGCGTGAACCTCGCCGCCGTCAACGCGGCCGACTCCGTCGTCCTGTCCGGCGACGAGGACGCGGTGCTCGCGGCCGCGGCCGAACTGGCGTCCCGCGGTCGCAAGACCAAGCGGCTCGCCGTGTCGCACGCCTTCCACTCGGTGCTGATGGAGCCGATGCTGGCCGAGTTCCGCCAGGTCGTGTCCGGGCTGACCTTCTCGGCGCCGAAGATCCCCATCGTCACCGGCGAGCCCGCCGACCTGACCGACCCGGAGTACTGGGTGCGCCACGTGCGCGAGCCGGTCCGGTTCGCCGACCGCATGACGGCCCTGGAGGCTCGTGGTGCGACGCGGTTCGTCGAGGTCGGCCCGGACGGGACCCTCACCGGCATGGCGAGCGTGCCCGTCGTGGCGATGCTGCGCGCGTCGCGCGACGAGCGTGAATCGGTGCTGTCCGCGCTGGCCGAGCTGCACGTCCGGGGTGGCGCGCCCGACTGGACCGCGCTGCTCGACGGCGCTCGCCGCGTCGAGCTGCCGACGTATGCCTTCCAGCGCGAACGGTTCTGGCTGACCTCGCCGGAGTCCACCGCGGTCGGGGACGTCGACGCCGACCGCTTCTGGTCCGTGGTCGAGCGGCAGGACCTCGACGAGCTGGCCGCCACCTTGGACATCCCGTCGGAGACGCCGCTGAGCGACGTCCTGCCCGCGCTGGCGTCCTGGCGGCGTCGTCACCACGACGAGTCCACAGTGGACAACTGGCGGTACCGGATCGACTGGCGGCCGGTGACGGGGACGACCGCGACCCGGCTGTCCGGCCGTTGGCTCGTGGTGGCGCCAGAAGGCGCCGACGACGTCGTCGCGGGGCTGCGCGACCGGGGCGCGGACGTACTGCACGTGACGGCTGTCGCCGCTCTGTCAGAGGACGAACCTGCCGGAATCCTCTCGTTGCTGGGCGTGGAGGACACCCTCGCGCTGGTGCAGGCCCTCGGCTCGCTGGGGTGGTCCGCGCCGCTGTGGTGCGCGACCCGGGGCGCGGTCTCGACCGGCCGGTCCGACCCCCTCGCGCACCCGGAGCAGGCGCAGGTGTGGGGCCTCGGCCGATCGGCCGCGGTGGAGCATCCGCGCCGGTGGGGCGGCCTGATCGACCTGCCCGAGCGCCTCGACGACCGTGGCCTCGACCGGCTGTGCGGAGTGCTCGCCGACGGCGCCGAAGACGAGGTCGCCATCCGGCCCGCCGGGGTCTTCGGCCGGCGGCTCGTGCGCGCACCGCTGTCCGTCGAATGTCCCGAGTGGACAGTGGACGGCACGGTGCTGATCACGGGCGGTACCGGAGCGCTGGGTAGCCACCTCGCGAGCTGGGCGGTCGCGCGCGGGGCGTCGCGAGTGGTGCTGGCGAGCCGTCGTGGCCCGGCCGCGGCCGCACCGGCCGCGCCCGAGATCACCGTGGTGGCCTGCGACTGCACCGATCGGGACGCGGTCACCGCGCTGGTGGACTCCCTGCCGGACCTGAGTGTCGTCGTGCACGCGGCGGGCGTCCTCGACGACGGCGTGCTGGACGGCCTCACCCCCGAAAAGCTCGACCGCGTGCTGCGCGCCAAGGCCACCACCGCCCGGCTGCTGCACGAGGCCACCGCCGATCGCGAACTTTCGGCGTTCGTGCTGTTCTCGTCGCTGGCGGGCACCGTCGGCTCGGCCGGGCAGGGCAACTACGCGGCGGCGAACGCTTACCTCGACGCGCTCGCCGCGCACCGGCGTGCGCGTGGCCTTCCGGCGACCTCGCTGGCCTGGGGCCCGTGGGCCGACGCCGGGATGGCCGCCGACGAAGCCGTCCGCGACCGGCTGCGGCGCGGCGGTCTCGCACCGCTGACCCCTGAACTCGCCCTGTCAGCGCTGGACCGGGCACTGGGCTCCGGCGACGTCGCGGTCGCGCTCGCCGACGTCGACTGGCGGGTGTACGGTCCGGCACTCACCGCTGTGCGACCGAGCCGCCTGCTGACCGAACTGCCCGAAGCGGCCGCCGGAACCCCGCCGGTGGAACTGTCCGGACTCTCCGAAGCGGACCTGCTGACGCTGGTGCGCCGCCAGGTCGCGGCGGTGCTCGGGTACACCGAGGAGGTCGCCGCGGACAAGTCGTTCGCCGACCTCGGGTTCGATTCGCTGACCGCCGTCGAACTGCGCAACCGGCTCGGCCTGGCCACCGGGACCGAGCTGCCCGCGACGCTGATCTACGACTACCCGACCGCCGCCCACCTGGCCCGGCACCTGGCGGGCACGTCGAGCGAGGCGCCGGTCGCCGAGCGGGCGGCGGTGTCCACCGAGGACCCGATCGTCGTCGTGGCGATGGGCTGCCGGTTCCCGGGCGGCGTGCGCACCCCGGAGGACCTGTGGGAGCTGCTGCTTTCCGGCGGTGACGCGGTTTCGGGCTTCCCCGCTGACCGCCACTGGGACATCGCCGGCCTCATGGCCGCCGGGGTCGTCACGGGCGGCGGCGCGTTCGTCGACGGCGTCACGGAGTTCGATCCGGCCTTCTTCGGCATCTCGCCGCGGGAGGCCCTCGCGATGGACCCGCAGCAGCGGCTCGTCCTGGAAACGGCGTGGGAGACCCTGGAACGCGCCGGGGTCGACCCTTCGGGTGGTCCGGACATCGGTGTCTTCCTCGGCACCAACGGGCAGGACTATCCGGCGGTGCTCGCGGGCTCGGGCGAGGACTTCGGCGGGTTCGTCGGCACCGGGAACGCGGCTTCGGTCGTCTCGGGCCGGGTGTCGTACGTGCTGGGCCTCGGCGGCCCGGCGGTGACCGTGGACACGGCGTGCTCGGCGTCGCTGGTGGCACTGCACCTGGCCGCGCAGTCGGTGCGCTCGGGCGAGTGCGCGATGGCGCTGGCCGGCGGCGTGACGGTGATGGCGACGCCCGGCGCGTTCGTCGAGTTCTCCCGCCAGGGCGGGCTCGCGGCGGACGGCCGGTGCAAGGCCTTCGCCGACGAGGCGGACGGCACGGGCTGGGGCGAAGGCGCCGGCGTCGTGCTGGTCGAGCGGCTGTCGGACGCGCGCCGGCTCGGGCACCCGGTGCTCGCGGTGCTGCGCGGCTCGGCGATGAACCAGGACGGCGCGTCCAACGGCCTCACCGCCCCGAACGGTCCTTCGCAGCAACGGGTGATCCGGGCGGCGCTGGCGAACGCGGGCCTGGCACCGTCCGAGGTGGACGCCGTCGAGGCGCACGGCACCGGCACCGAGCTGGGCGACCCGATCGAGGCCCAGGCGCTGCTGGCGACGTACGGCCGCGACCGCGCGCAGCCGTTGTGGCTGGGGTCGCTGAAGTCCAACATCGGCCACACGCAGGCGGCCGCCGGGATCGCCGGCGTCATCAAGATGGTTCTCGCGCTGGAGCACGGCGTCCTGCCGAAGACCCTGCACGCGGACCGGCCGTCGCGGCACATCGACTGGGACAGCGGCGCGGTGGCGCTGCTGACCGAGACGCAGCCGTGGCCGCGCTCGGAGCGGCCGCGCCGGGCGGGCGTGTCGTCGTTCGGCTTCAGCGGGACGAACGCCCACGTCATCCTCGAGCAGCCGCCCGCCGCGGAGGCGGTTGACGGGCCGGCTCCCGACGTCGTCGTCTGGCCGCTGTCGGGCCGGTCGGAGGTGGTGCTGCGTACGCAGGCGCGGCGGCTCGCGGAGTTCGTCGAAGGCTCGGACGCCGGTCTCGCCGACGTCGGCCGGTCGCTGGCGGCGCGGGCCGTGTTCGGCCACCGGGCCGTCGTGACGGGCAGTGAGCGCGCCGACCTGCTCGCCGGGCTGGCCGCGGTCGCCGCGGGCACCCGGACCGCGGGCGTCGTCACCGGGCGGGCCGGCGACGGGGCGACCGGGCTGCTGTTCGCCGGCCAGGGCTCGCAGCGTGCCGGGATGGGGGCCGGGCTGTACGCGCGGTTCCCCGTGTTCGCGGACGCGTTCGACGCGGTGTGCGCGGTGCTCGACCCCGAGCTGGAGCGGCCGCTGCGGGACGTCGTGTTCGGCGACGCCGCGGCGCTCGACCGGACGGGGTACACCCAGCCCGCGCTGTTCGCGCTCGAGGTCGCGCAGTTCCGCCTGCTGGAGTCGTGGGGCGTCCGGCCGGACCACCTGGCCGGGCATTCGATCGGCGAGCTGGCCGCGGCGCACGTCGCCGGGGTGTTCTCGCTGGCGGACGCGGGCAAGCTGGTCGCCGCGCGGGCGAGCCTGATGCAGGCGCTGCCCGGGGGCGCGATGCTCGCCGTGCAGGCCGCCGAGCAGGACGTCCTCGAGGTCGCGGCGGGGCGCGCGGACCTGGCCGCGGTGAACGGGCCGCGGTCGACCGTGCTGTCCGGCGACCCGGCGGCCCTCGCCGAGATCGCCGCCGAGCTGACCACGCGCGGGGTGAAGTCTAGGGATTTGCGGGTCTCGCATGCGTTTCACTCGGCTCATATGGACGCGATGCTGGAGGAGTTCGCCGAGGTGGCGCGCGGGATCGGCTATGCCGGGCCGCGCATCCCGATCGTGTCCACGGTGACCGCGGACGCCGACTTCACGGACCCGGAGTACTGGGTCCGGCAGGTGCGCGAGCCGGTGCGGTTCGCCGCGGCGGTCGAGACGCTGCGCGAGGCCGGCGTCACCCGGCTGGTGGAGCTGGGCCCGGACGGCACGTTGTCGGCGCTGGCCGAAGGTGCGGTCCCGATGTTGCGCAAGGACCGCCCGGAGCCGGCGACGGCGATGCTGGCGCTGGCGTCCCTGCACGTCAGTGGCCCCGCGGTGGACTGGGCGCCACTTTCGGCGGGCGTGCGGCAGGTCGCACTGCCGGCGTACCCCTTCGAGCGGCAGGTGTTCTGGCCCGAGCCGCTGATCCCGGTGACCTCGCCGGTCGGCAGCAAGCACTACCGGGTGTCGTGGAGTTCGATCGCGGACCGGCCGCGGGCGGCGTTGTCCGGTCGCTGGCTCGTCGTGGTCCCGGCCGGGTGCGAAGACGAACCGCTGGTGAAGGCGGCGCTCCCGGCACTCCTCGAGGCGGGGGCCGAGCCGGTGCCGATGACACTGGGCGAGCCGGACCGCGATGCTGTCGCCGCTGAGCTGCTCGGCCTCGGTCCGGTCGCCGGCGTCCTCTCGCTGCTCGGCCTGGCCGTGCACCCCACCCCCGGCCAGCCGTCCGTGCCGCTCGGCCTGGCGCTCAGCACCACCCTCCTCCAGGCCCTCGGCGACGCAGGCCTCGACGCCCCTCTATGGGCCGTCACCACCGGAGCCGTTGCGGTCGACTCCGAAACTCCCGCGCAGCCGCTGTCCGCCGGGATCTGGGGCCTCGGGCGGACGGCCGCGCTGGAGCACCCGGACCGGTGGGGCGGCCTCGCCGACCTGCCCGCCGAACCCGGGGAACCCGAGCTGACCCGGCTCATCGCGGCCCTGGCCGGAACCGGAGCCGGCGGCGAAGACCAGCTCGCGATCCGCCTCGGCGGCACCTTCGCCAGGCGGCTCGTGCGCGCCCCGCACGAGGCGCCCGCCGAGCCCTGGACCCCGACCGGCCCGGTGCTGGTCACCGGCGGGACCGGCGCGCTGGGCGCCGAGGTCGCCCGGTGGCTGGCGCGCACCGGGGCGCCGCACGTCGTGCTCGCCGGGCGGCGGGGGCCCGCCGCGCCCGGGGCCGCCGAACTGGAAGCCGAGCTCAGCGCGCTGGGGGCCAAGGTGACGATCGCCGCCTGCGACTTCGCCGACCGCGCCGCCACGGCCGAGCTGCTGGACTCGCTGCCCGATCTCGACGCCGTCGTGCACGCCGCCGGCGTCCTCGACGACGGCGTCCTGGACTCCCTGACGCCGCAACGGCTCGCGACCGTCCTGAAGTCCAAAGTAGACTCCGCAATCACCCTGGACGAGCTGACGCGCAACCGCGACCTGTCCGCCTTCGTGCTGTTCTCCTCCCTGGCCGCCACCCTCGGCGCGGCCGGGCAGGGCAACTACGTCGCCGCGAACGCCGTGCTCGACGCGCTCGCCGAGCACCGGGCCGGCCTCGGGCTGCCCGCCACCTCGATCGCGTGGGGCCCGTGGGCCGGCGCGGGCATGGCGGCCGGCACCGGCACCCGCTCCGAACGCGGCGGCATCCGCCCGCTGGCCCCGGACGTCGCCACCGCGGCCCTGGGCCAAGCCCTCAGCGGCAGCGACACCGTCGTCGCCGTGGCCGACGTCGACTGGGCGCAGTTCGCCCCCGGCTTCACCGCCGTCCGGGCCGCGCGGCTCCTCGACGACCTGCCCGAGGCCCGCCGCGCGCTCGAGACCGTCGTCAAGCCCGAGCCGGACTTCCGGGCGAAGCTCGACGCGCTGACCGGGCCCGAGCGCGAACGCGCACTGCTCGACCTGGTGCGCGCCGAGGTCGCCGCCGTGCTCGGGTACGCGAGCCCGGCCACAGTGGATCCCGGACTGGCGTTCAAGGAACTGGGCCTCGACTCGCTCACCGCGGTCGAGCTGCGCAACGGGCTCGCCGCCGTCACCGGCCTCTCCCTGCCCGCGACGCTCGGGTTCGACTACGCCAACCCGGCGGCACTGGCCCAGCACCTCGGCCGCGAGCTCGGCCCGGCCGACCCGGCCGCGGCGGCCGAAGCCGAGCTCGACCGGATCGAAGCGGCCTTCGCCGCGCTGACCGCCGAGCAGCTCGCCGGCACCCGGATCACCACCCGGCTGCAGGCGCTGCTGAGCCGGCTGGGCACGGGCCCGGCGGAGAACACCCGGCAAAAGCTCGAGACGGCGAGCGAAACCGAGATCTTCGACTTCATCGACAACGAGCTGGGACTCGCGTGACGCGCGAGGTCGCCGGCGGGCGGGGTGCGACGTGAACGAGGAGAAGCTGCTCGGGTACCTGCGCAAGGTCACCGCCGACCTGCACGAGACCCGGGAACGGCTGCGGGAGGCCGAATCCGCCACCCCTGAGCCGATCGCGATCGTGGCGATGGCCTGCCGGTTCCCCGGCGGCGTCGAGACGCCCGAGGACCTCTGGCGAGTGCTCGAAACCGGCACCGACACGCTGACGGACTTCCCGGACGACCGCGGCTGGGACCTCGACGCGGTCTACCACCCCGACCCGGACCACCCGGGCACGAGCTACGTCAGCCAGGGCGGGTTCGTCCGCGACGCGGGCGCGTTCGACGCGGGCTTCTTCGGCATCTCGCCCCGCGAGGCCCTGGCGATGGACCCGCAGCAGCGGCTCCTGCTCGAAACGTCGTGGGAAGCCCTGGAACGCGCCGGGATCGACCCGCTGTCGCTGCGCGGCGAGCCGGTCGGCGTGTTCGCCGGGACCAACGGCCAGGACTACCCGGGGCTGCTCAGCCTCGTCCCCGGCGTCGGCGACGGCTACGAAAGCACCGGCAACGCGGCCAGTGTCCTTTCCGGACGGATCTCCTACGCGCTCGGCCTGGAGGGCCCGGCCGTCACGGTCGACACGGCGTGCTCGTCCTCGCTGGTCGCGCTGCACTGGGCGGCGCACGCGCTGCGCGAGGGGGAGTGCGACCTCGCGCTCGCCGGCGGCGTCACGGTCATGACGACGCCCGGCGCGTTCATCGGCTTCAGCCGGCAGCAGGGCCTGGCCGCGGACGGCCGCTGCAAGGCGTTCGCCGACGGCGCGGACGGCACGGGCTGGGGCGAGGGCGCCGGCGTCGTGCTGCTGGAACGGCTGTCCGACGCCCGGCGCAACGGGCATCCCGTGCTCGCGATCGTCGCGGGTTCGGCGATCAACTCCGACGGTGCGTCGAACGGGCTCACCGCCCCCAACGGCCCCTCGCAGCAACGGGTCATCCGCGCCGCGCTCGCCGACGCGGGCCTGTCACCGTCCGATGTGGACGCCGTCGAGGCGCACGGCACCGGCACGTCGCTGGGCGACCCGATCGAGGCGCAGGCCCTCCTGTCCACCTACGGCGAGCACCGGCCCGCGGGCCGGCCGCTGTGGCTCGGCTCGATCAAGTCGAACCTCGGGCACACCCAGGCCGCCGCCGGCGTCGCCGGGGTCATCAAGATGGCCCTCGCGCTGCGCAACGGTGTCCTGCCGAAGACCCTGCACGTCGAGCAGCCGACGTCGCGAGTGGACTGGACGGCCGGCGACGTCCGCGTGCTGACCGAGCCGGTTCCGTGGCCGGAGGACGGGCGGGTGCGGCGCGCCGGTGTCTCGGCGTTCGGCGTCAGCGGCACCAACGCCCACGTCCTCTTGGCCGCACCCCCGGCCGAAGAGCCCTCGCCAGAAGCAGAAACCGCGCCCGACGTCGTTCCGTGGGTCCTTTCCGGACGGTCGGAAGCCGCGCTTCGCGCCCAGGCCGCCCGGCTCGCCGGTGTCGAAGGCGATCCCGCCGGGATCGGGCTGGCGCTCGCCACCACCCGCTCGGCCTTCGAGCACCGGGCCGTGCTGGTCGGCGACGCGGCCGAACTGGCCGACGGCGTGCGCGCACTCGCGAAGGGCGACGACGTGCCGGGCCTGGTCCGCGGCGCGGTCGCCGAAGGGCTGACCGCGTTCCTGTTCACCGGCCAGGGCGCGCAACGCGCCGGCATGGGCCGCGAACTCCACGACCGGTTCCCGGTCTACGCCACCGCGTTCGACGAGATCTGCGCGGCGTTCGACCGGCACCTCGACCGTCCACTCAAGACCGTGGTCTTGTCCGGCGACGACCTCGACGAGACCGCGTACACCCAGCCCGCGCTGTTCGCGGTCGAGGTCGCGTTGTTCCGCCTGCTGGAGTCCTGGGGCGTGACGCCGGACCACCTCGCCGGGCACTCCATCGGCGAGCTGGCGGCGGCGCACGTCGCGGGCGTGTTCTCCCTCGCCGACGCCGCCGAGCTGGTCGCGGCACGCGGACGGCTGATGCAGGCGCTGCCGCGCGGGGGCGCGATGGTCGCCCTCCAGGCCACCGAGAACGAGGTGACGCCGCTGCTCACCGGCGCCGTCTCCCTCGCCGCGGTCAACGGCCCGGACTCCGTCGTCGTGTCCGGTGAAGCAGCGGCCGCGGGAGCGATCGAGCGGCACTTCGCCGCCCTCGGCCGCCGGACCCGGCGACTCACCGTGTCCCACGCCTTCCACTCGCCGCTGATGGACCCGATGCTGGCGGAGTTCGCCCGGGTCGCCGAGCGGATCACCTACGCCCGGCCGCGGCTGCCGATCGTCTCGACGGTGACCGGGGCGCCGGTGACCGACGAACTGACCACCCCGGGCTACTGGGTGCGGCAGGTCCGGGAGCCCGTCCGGTTCGCTGCCGCCGTGGCGGCGCTCGCGGCCGCCGGGACCACCCGGTTCCTCGAGCTGGGCCCGCACGGCGTCCTCGCCGCCATGACCGAGGAGTGCCTGCCCGGCACGACGGTCGCCGCCCTGCTGCGCAAGGACCGCGACGAGGTCCGGACCGCCCTGTCGGCCGTCGCGAGTGTGTACGTCCGCGGCGCGCGAGTCGCCTGGGGCGAGCTGTTCACCGGCGCGCGGGCACAGGCTCTGCCGACGTACGCCTTCCAGCGTGAAACCTACTGGCCCGACCTGCCCAAGCCGGTCGGCGGCGCCGCCCGGGACTCGCTGCTCAAGCTCGACTGGGTGCCCGTTCCGGCGGGGGAGCCGGTCCCGGCGGCGTGGGCCGTGCTCGGCTCCGGCCACCGCGAGCTCGGCGCCGCCCTGTTCGCCGAGCTGGGCGCGCTGGCCTGCCACCCCGATCTCGACAGCGTCGCGGAGGCGGGCGCGCTGCCCGACGTCCTCGTCGCCCCGTTCCGCTCCCGGTCCGAAGAGGACACTCCCGGCGAGGCGGCTGGTCGTGCGCTGCGGCTCGTGCGGTCCTGGCTGGCCGACGACCGGTTCGACGGCCGCACCCTGGTGGTGCTGACTCAGGGCGCCGCCGTCGCCGAAGGGGTGACGGACCTCGCCCAGGCCCCGGTGTGGGGCCTGCTGCGCTCGGCGGCCGCCGAGAACCCCGGCCGGTTCGTGCTCGCCGACGTCGACGACCCGGCGTCCGCGCGGCTGCTTCCCGCCGCGCTCGCCACCGGCGAACCCCAGTTCCTGCTGCGCGAGGGCGAGGTCCGGGCCGCGCGCCTGGCCAAGCTGACCTCGTCCGAGGCGGGCCCGTCCGCGTCGTTCGGTCCGGACGGGACGGTGCTCGTCACCGGCGGCACCGGGGCGCTGGGCGCGCTCGTCGCCCGCCACCTGGCCACCCGGTACGGCGTCCGGCACCTGCTCCTGGCCAGCCGGCGCGGTCCGGACGCCGACGGCGCGGCCGAGCTGGTCGCGGACCTCGTCGAGCTGGGTGCCGAGCCCGTCGTCGCGGCCTGCGACGCCGCCGACCGCGACGCGCTGGCGGCCCTGCTGGCGAGCATCCCGGCGGACCGGCCGCTGACCGGCGTCGTCCACGTGGCCGGCGTCCTCGACGACGGCGTCGTGTCCGCGCTGACCCCCGAGCGCCTGGACGCCGTGCTGCGGCCCAAGATCGACGCCGTCACCCACCTGCACGAGCTGACCGCCGACGCCGAGCTGACCGCGTTCGTCGTGTTCTCGTCGATCTCCGGCACGCTCGGCCCGGCCGGGCAGGCGAACTACGCCGCGGCCAACGTCTGGCTCGACGCGCTGGCCCGGCACCGCCGCGACCACGGCTTGCCCGCGCTCGCGCTCGGCTGGGGGCTCTGGGAGCAGTCCGGCGGCATGACCGACGCGCTCGCCGATCGCGACCGCCGTCGGCTGGGTGCCACCGGCATGATCCCGCTGTCCACTGTGGAAGGCTTGCGGCTGTTCGACGCGGCCTGCCGCGCCGGAGAGCCCGCGGTGCTGCCGATCCGGTTCGACTTCGCCGTGCTCGGCGCCGCTCCGGTCCTGCCGCCGGTGTTCGCCGGGCTCGTCCCGCCGCGCGCCCAGCCTGCTGCCGAACCCGCCGCGGACCGGCCCGCCGACGTGCTCGACGTCGTCCGCACCGCGGTGGCGCTCGTGCTCGGCTACGCGAACGCGGCGGCCGTGGCGCCGGACCGGGCGTTCAAGGACCTCGGCTTCGACTCGCTGACCGCCGTCGAACTCCGCAACCGGCTCGCCGCGGCCACCGGACAGCGGCTGCCCGCGACGCTGATCTACGACTACGCCACCCCGAACGCCCTGGCCGCGCACCTGGCCGGCGACGCGGGGACGGCGGCACCGGTGGCCGTCGCCGCCCGGACCGACGACGAACCGATCGCGATCGTGTCGATGGCCTGCCGGTTCCCCGGCGGCGTCCACACCCCGGACGAGCTGTGGACGTTGCTCGCCGAAGGCCGTGACGCGATCGGCGGCTTCCCGGCCGACCGCGGCTGGGACCTCGACGCGCTCTACGACCCGGACCCCGACAGCGAAGGCACGTCGTACGCCCGCGAAGGCGGTTTCCTCGACGACGCCGCGTTGTTCGACCCCGCCTTCTTCGGGATCTCGCCCCGGGAAGCCCTCGCCATGGACCCGCAGCAGCGGCTGCTGCTCGAGACCTCCTGGGAAGCCCTCGAACGCGCGGGCATCGACCCGGAGTCGCTGCGCGGTCAGCCCGTCGGCGTGTTCGCCGGCACCAACGGCCAGGACTACCCGGCGCTGCTCGCGCTGTCGCCGAAGAGCGCCGAAGGCTACCTCGGGACCGGCAACGCCGCGTCCGTGCTGTCGGGCCGGATCTCCTACGCGCTCGGGCTCGAAGGCCCGGCCGTCACCGTGGACACCGCGTGCTCGTCGTCGCTGGTCGCGCTGCACTGGGCGATCCAGGCCCTGCGCGCGGGGGAGTGCTCCCTCGTGCTCGCCGGCGGGGTCACCGTGCTGTCGACGCCCGGCTCGTTCGTCGAGTTCAGCCGGCAACGAGGCCTCTCGCCGGACGGCCGCTGCCGCGCCTTCTCCGACGACGCGGACGGCACCGGCTGGGGCGAAGGCTCGGGAATGCTCGTCCTCGAACGGCTTTCCGACGCGCGGCGCAACGGGCACCCGGTGCTCGCGGTCGTGCGCGGCAGCGCGGTGAACTCCGACGGCGCGTCGAACGGCCTGACCGCCCCGAACGGTCCGTCGCAGCAACGGGTGATCCGGGCGGCACTGGCGAGTGCGGGCCTGCGGCCGTCCGATGTGGACGCCGTGGAAGCGCACGGCACCGGGACGTCGCTGGGTGACCCGATCGAGGCCCAGGCGCTCATCGCCACCTACGGCCAGGACCGCGACCGGCCGCTGTGGCTGGGTTCGATCAAGTCCAATGTCGGCCACACGCAGGCGGCGGCCGGCGTGGCCGGGGTCATGAAGATGGTGCTGGCCCTGCGTCACGGCTTGCTCCCGCAAACGCTGCACGCCGAGGTGCCCTCGTCCCATGTGGACTGGTCCGGCGGTGCGGTCCGGCTGCTGTCCGAGCCCGTGCCGTGGCCGCACGACGACCGCGTGCGCCGCGCCGGCGTGTCCTCGTTCGGCGTGAGCGGCACCAACGCCCACGTGATCCTGGAGCAGGCACCGGAGCGCCCCAATGTGGCCTTCGGTGCGTCAGACGCACCCAAGGCGGCCTTCGGTGCGTCTGACGCAACCAAGGCCACA
>NZ_JBFBBQ010000092.1:0-35487 GCF_040682775.1 Amycolatopsis sp. NPDC051106
AAGCCTGATAGCGCCGATGGTACTGCAACCGAAGGGTTGTGGGAGAGTAGGACACCGCCGAACTTACTTAAGGGCAAGGGCCCCGGTTGAGAACCCATGGTTCTCCCGGGGCCTTTTCTCATGCCCGCATCCACTCAGCCCGACCGTCCAGGTACGCGAGCCGACCGTCTGGGTACGCGAGCCGACGGTCCAGGTACGTGTGTCGTCCGTTCAATCACGCGAATCGCCTCTCTAATCACACGTGACTGGAGGGGCATCACTCGTGATTGCGGGGTCGACACGCTAGTCCGCCGGGCGGCGCAGGAGGTATGTGTCCATGATCCAGCCGTGACGTTCGCGCGCCGCGGCCCGCGCCGAGCGGATCTGGGACGCGAGAGCCGGCGTGAGCGGGCCGGACAGCAAAATTTCGTCGGGCGTGCCCACGTACGCGCCCCAGTAGATGTGGAGACCCTCGGAAGCGAAGCGGTCGAACGTCGTGTGGGCGTCCAGGAGGACGAACACGTCGTCGACGTCTTCGGGCCAGCCGGACGCCAGCCGGCGGCCCGTCGTCAGCTGGACCGACCGGCCGATCTGGTTCATCGTCGTCCGGTGGCGGGCCACCAGCGCCGAGATGCTGCTGATCCCCGGGATCACCTCGTACTCGAACTCCACGTTCCCGCGCGCCAGCACCGCCTCGATCAGCGCGATCGTGCTGTCGTACAGCGACGGGTCGCCCCACACCAGGAACGCGCCTGTCGAGCCGTCCGGAAGCTCCGACAGCAGCAGCTGCTCGTACACCGCCGCCCGCGCCGCGTGCCAGTCCGCGACCGCCGCGCGGTAGTCGTCGGGCGTGCGGTCGCGGGGCGGGTCCTCCGCCAGCACCACGCGGTGCGGACGGGTGACGAACCGGGCGAGGATCTCCTGCCGCAACCGGACCAGGTCGCCCTTCTCCGCACCCTTGTCGAGCACGAAGAAGACGTCGACGCGGTTGAGGCGGTCGATCGCCTGCACCGTCAGGTGCTCCGGGTCCCCGGCGCCGATCCCGATCGCGTAGAGCTTGCGCATCCCGCGAGTCTGGCGGGGGTCACGAGTGAACCCCTACCCCCGATGGGTATAAAGGAAGGGGAACGAGAGGAGCTGCTGATGACCGAAGCGAGCTACACCGTCGAGGGCATGACCTGCGGACACTGCGCCACGTCGGTCCGCGAAGAGGTCTCCGAGCTCGCCGGCGTCCAGAGCGTGGACGTCGACGTCGAGAGCGGGCGCGTCACTGTGACCAGCGACTCCCCGCTGGCCGCCGACGCCGTCGCCGCGGCCGTCACCGAGGCCGGCTACCGCCTGGTCGCCTGAGTCCCATGACCACCGCGCAGTCCGCAGCAAGCGTCGAGCTCGCCATCGGCGGCATGACGTGCGCGTCCTGTGCCGCCCGCGTCGAGCGCAAGCTCAACAAGGTCGGCGGCGTGACCGCGACGGTCAACTACGCCACCGAAAAAGCCCAGGTCAGCTACCCGAGCGAGCTTTCCGTCGACGACCTCCGGGCCGTCGTCGAAGCCGCCGGGTACTCCGCGCGGCTGCCCGAGCCCGCGGAACCGGACGAGACGCCCACGCTGCGCAAGCGTTTGCTCCTTTCGGCGGCACTGACGATCCCGCTGGTCGCCCTCGCGATGGTCCCGGCCTGGCAGTTCGACTACTGGCAGTGGGTGTCGCTCGTCCTCGCCGCCCCGGTCGTGACATGGGGCGCGTGGCCGTTCCACCGCGCCGCCGCGGTCAACCTGCGCCACGTCGCCGCCACGATGGACACGCTGATCTCGCTCGGTGTCCTCGCTTCGGTCGCCTGGTCCCTGTACGCGCTCTTCTTCGGCATGGCCGGCGAGATCGGCATGCGCCACGGCTTCGAGCTGATCGGCCCGGGCACGGCCGGCGACACCCTGTACTTCGAGGTCGCGGCCGCGGTCACCACGTTCATCCTGGCCGGCCGGTACTTCGAAGCCCGCTCCAAGCGCCGCGCGGGCGCCGCCCTGCGCGCACTCATGGACCTCGGCGCGAAGGACGTCACAGTGCTCCGCGACGGCGAGGAGCGCCTGATCCCGGTCGAAAACCTGCAGGTAGATGACGTCTTCGTCGCCCGGCCCGGCGAGAAGATCGCCACCGACGGCGTGGTCACCGAAGGCCGCTCCGCGATCGACACCAGCATGCTCACCGGCGAGTCCGTCCCGGTCGAGGCCGGCCCCGGCGACGCGGTCACCGGCGCCACCGTGAACGTCGGCGGGCGGCTGCTCGTGCGCGCCACCCGCGTCGGCGCCGACACCCGGCTGGCGCAGATGACGCGGCTGGTCGAGGCCGCGCAGACCGGCAAGGCGGAGGTTCAGCGGCTCGCCGACCGGGTCTCGGCCGTGTTCGTCCCGGTGGTCGTCTTCCTCGCGCTGGCGACGCTGGTCGTCTGGCTCGCGACCGGCGGGAGCTCCGAGCAGGCGTTCACCGCGGCCGTCGCCGTGCTGATCATCGCCTGCCCGTGCGCGCTCGGGCTCGCGACGCCGACGGCGTTGCTGGTCGGCACCGGCCGCGGCGCGCAGCTCGGCATCCTCATCAAGGGCCCCGAGGTGCTCGAGTCCACCCGCCGCGTCGACACGGTGGTGCTGGACAAGACCGGCACCGTCACCACCGGCCGGATGACGCTGGTCGAGGGCGACGGCGAGGTCCTCCGGCTCGCGGGGGCCGTCGAAGCCGCGTCAGAGCACCCGATCGGCCGCGCCATCGCGGAGGCGGCGCGGGAGCGGTTCGGCGCGCTGCCCGCCGTCACGGAGTTCCGGAGCACCGTGGGCGTGGGCGTGACCGGAGTGGTCGAAGGACGCGCCATCGCCGTCGGGCGGGCCGAAGGCGACGGGACCACGGTCGGCGTGACGTGGGACGGCGAGGTCCGCGGGCGGCTGGTGCTCGCCGACACGATCAAGCCGACGTCCGCACGGGCCGTCGCCGAGCTGCGGGAGCTCGGGCTGAAGCCGGTCCTGCTGACGGGCGACAACGAGGGCGCGGCCCGGGCGGTCGCCGCCGAAGCGGGGATCGACGAGGTCGTCGCCGAGGTGCTGCCGGAGGGCAAGGTCGACGTCGTCAAGCGGCTGCAGGCCGAAGGGCACGTGGTCGCGATGGTCGGCGACGGCGTCAACGACGCGGCCGCGCTCGCCCAGGCCGACCTGGGCCTGGCCATGGGCACCGGCACCGACGCGGCCATCGAGGCGAGCGACCTGACGCTCGTGCGGGGCGACCTGCGGGTCGCGGCCGACGCGATCCGGCTGGCCCGCCGCACCCTCGCCACCATCAAGGGCAACCTGTTCTGGGCGTTCGCCTACAACGTCGCGGCCCTGCCGCTGGCGGCGCTCGGCCTGCTCAACCCGATGATCGCGGGCGCGGCGATGGCGTGCTCGTCGGCCTTCGTGGTGAGCAACAGCCTCCGGCTGCGCCGGTTCCGCTGAAGCCCCGGACCCATACACCCGGTGGGTATACTCGGGGCAGAGGGACGCCGACGACGGGGACAGGTGCGCGATGACGGGTTACGGCACTGAGCGAGAGGCCTATCTCAAGCGCCTGCGCCGGATCGAGGGGCAGATCCGCGGGCTGCAGCGCATGGTCGAGCAGGACAAGTACTGCATCGACATCCTGACGCAGGTCTCCGCGGCGACGAAGGCCCTGCAGTCGTTCTCGCTCGAGCTGCTCGACGAGCACCTGGCGACGTGCGTGGTCCAGGCGGCGGCGAACGGCGGCGAGGAAGCCGATTTGAAGGTGCGGGAAGCGTCGGACGCGATCGCGCGGCTGGTGCGTTCCTAGCGCACCAGCACGGCCAACGTCAGGCCGCCGGCGTTCGTCGTGAAGTGCACGATCACGGACGCGAGCACTCCGCGGCCCGCGTGGCGCCACCAGTGCAGGAAGATCCCGGCCACGCCCGCCGCGGCCATCGCCAGCACCTGCAGCACCAGCACCGGTGTCGAGCCGAACACCGCGTGCACCGCCGAGTTGCGGCCGATCGCCAGCGCCGGCCAGAAGTGCCACAGCCCGAACAGCGCCGCCGCGCCCAGGATCGGGGGCCAGCGCCAGCGGTCGTCGCGGGCGCCCAGCAGGGCCGGCAGCACCCCGCGGAACGCCACCTCCTCGATCAGCACCGTGCCGAACAGGATCCGCCCGCACGTCAGCCACAGCAGCTGCCCGAGGTCCGGGTCGCCGACGCGGCCGTCCTGGTACACCGTGCGCAGCGAGGGCACCGCCAGCGCGATCCCGAACACCACCGCGACCAGCCCCGCTCCGGCGAGACCGGCCAAGGCGGGCCGCCGGAGGGACCGGAGCCCCAGGTCGGACCACGACAGCCCGGCCGCGCGGGCCAGGGCGACCAGCACCGCCGCCGCCACCACGCCGCACACCGGGTACGCCCAGCCCGGCAGTACGCGGTTGGCCAGCGTCGTCGACGCGGCGAGCGTCACCACCGCCGCGACCAGGGCGAACATCCGGGTCAAGGGATGATGTCCCGCGAGTTCAGGGCGTCGGTCAGCCGTTCGCGCAGCTCGGCCGCGGTGGCCGCCGGGTCGATCGCGGACGGTGGGGACAGTACCTTCGAGATCACCGTCGACAGGTTCTGGTACGCCGGGGTCAGCGGCCGGACGGCGGCGTCGGCCAGCGCGGCGAGGATGTCCGGCTTCATCGGGAACTTCGCCGCCATCGTCGAGCCGGGGTCGGCCGGGTCGAGCGGCGCCGGGTCGTCGTAGACCGAGCGCGTCGTCGGCGCCAGGCCGTCCTCGATCGCCTGGTACTTCTGGCTCGCCGGGCTACGCAGGCACAACGCCGCCTCGAACGCCTCCGCCTGGTGCGGCGAGTACGTGCTGACCGCGAGGTTGAACCCGCCGATCGTGACGCGGCTCGGGCGTCCCGGCACCACCGACGGGTACCGCGCCCAGTGCACGTGCGTCAGGTCCCGCGGTTTCTCCTTGGCGTAGGACGCGTAGACGTACGGCCAGTTCAGCTCCAGCGCGCCCTGCCCGCGCTGGAACGCCTGCCGGACCTCGTCCTCCTTGGCGTTGCCGAGCGAGGGGTCGGTGACGCCGGCCGTGGTCAGGGTCTTCAGCACCTCGAGCGCGCGCACGGCGCCGTCGTCCATCAGCACGGACTTGCCGTCGTCGGACAGGATGTGCCCGCCCGCCGACGCGACCAGCGTGTTGTAGAAGACCACCAGACCCTCGTACTGGGCGCCGGTGAACAGGACATCGCCCGGCTTTCCCGCCGCTTTGAGGGCCCTGGCCTGCGCGATCATCTCGTCGAACGTCTTGGGTGGGGACGGCGTGAGGCGGTCGTCGTACCAGAGCAGCTGGACGTTCGTGTGCTTCGTCGCCGCGTACAGCTTCCCGTTCCAGCGCGCGGTCGAGAGCGGGCCGGGCAGCACGTCGCGCGTCGCCTCCGCCTCGGCGGCGCCGGTCCACGGCACCACCCAGCCGGCCTCGGCGAACTCCGGCACCCACGTGACGTCGAGGCCGAGGACGTCCAGCGAAGGGTCTTCCGCGGCCAGCCGCCGCACCATCTGCTCGCGCTGGCCGTCCGCGCTGCGCGGGAGCTTGTGGTAGACGATCCGGTAGCGCCCGCCCGCGGCCGCGGTGCAGGCGTCGACGACGTGCTGCAGGTTGTTCTCCGGCGAGACGTACAGGTTGATCGTGACGCCGGAGCCGTCGCCGCACGCGCTGAGGGCGCCCGCGGTCAGCGCTGCGACCAGCGCGATCTTCGTTCGCCTCACGGTCCGATCATGGGGGCTGCCCGGCCGCGGGGCAAGGGATCAGCCCACGGCGTCGGTGAGGTCCGCGGGGGACCGCCGCTGGACGGGCACTCTCTTGGACATCGGCAGGGTGGCCTCGGGATCGAAGGGCGCGGGCCGGTCGTCGAGGGCGACGGCCGCTTCGGTCAGGAGGGAACGGCAGCCGGTGAGGCTCGCCTGGAGCTTGTCGCGCACCTCGGTGAGGGCCGTGACCTCACGCTGGGCGGCTTCGACCAGGGATTCGCCTTGCCGGGTCGCTTCGGCGACGAGGCGTTCGGACTCGGCTCCGGCGGTCGTGACGAGCTGCTTGGCTTTGGTCTCGGCGGTGGCGACCAGCTCGTCCGCCTTGGCTTCCGCCATCGTGACCAGCGTTTTGCTGCGTTTCGTGGCGTCGGTGACCTGCTTCTCGGCGGTGGCGACGAGCTTCTCGGCCTTGGCCGAAGCCGTCGCGATCTGCCTTTCGGCTTCGTGCTCGGCCGTGGTGACCAGCTCGTCCGCCTTGGCCTTCGCCATCGTGACCAGCGTTTCGCTGCGTTTCGTGGCCTCGGAGAGCACCTTCTCGGCTTCGGCTTCGGCGGCCGCGAGCTTGCGCTGCCCGCTCGTCACCAGGTCTTCGTTGCGCCGGGTCGCGTCGGTGACCAGCTGATCCGCCTTGGCCCGGGCGGCCGCTTCCTGCTCGGCCAGCTCGCGCATCGCCGTGGCGCGGCGGATCGTCATCGCGCGGGTGTGGTCTTCTTCCTGCTGGGCCCGGCGGTGCGCGGCGGCTTCGTCGAGCTCACGGCGCCGCTGCTCGGCCGCGCGCAGGAACTCTTCGTGCTCGATGCGGCGCCGCTCGGCTTCAGCCTCCGCTTCGGCGACCAGCCGGCGTTCCTTCTCCGTGAGGCGGATCGCCTCCCGCTCGGCTTCGTGCCGGGTGCGTTCGGCCGCTTCCGTTGCCCGGGCAGTGATTTCGGCCGCTTCTTCGCGGGTCAGCTCGATCATCCGGCGTGAGCGCTCCTGCAGCGCGTCCGGTTCGATCGGGGTGCGGCAGATGCGGTCGATCTTCACGCGCAGCTCACGGTTGTCCTCGGCGAGCGCGGCCACGCGCTGCCGCGCGGAGTCGCGTTCGGCGGCGAGCCGGTGTATCTCGGCCTCGGCCCACGCGACGTATTCCTCGACCTGCGCGCGGTGGAATCCGCGCCACGCAAGGTCGAATCCGGGCTGCGTCCGCGCCACGTCCTCGCCACCGCCGGGGGCCATGCCTCACCTCCGAATTGGATGGTTTCTCCTCGGCCGCACGTTTTCCTTGCGGTACCGGGGAATTCCGGGTGCACCCCAGTGTGCCGCAAACCCGCCTCCGCGCGCTGCCCGGGCGGCCGATCATTCGTCGAGCGGTTCCCCGGGGCCGGTGGACGTGCTCCGGACGCCCGGCAGTTCGGCGAGTTCGGCGGCGAGGTCGTAGAGATCACCGCGGCCGTCGAGGCGCAGCCGCACGACCGCGATCCGTTGCCCCTCCTCGGAAACCGACTCGTGGTCGACGTCGACGTGGTGCACGGCCCAGCCGCGTCCGGTGCACGCCGCCAGTGCCGCGCGCAGCACGCCGTGGCCGTCGAGGTAGCTCAGCTGCACGACCGGTGGCTCGCGGCGGTGGCGCGCGACGAACCGCTGCAGCGGCGGGAAGCCGCGGGTCACCACGAAGTGCGCGATGGTCGTGCCCACGGCGAGCACCGGGAGCCCGGCACCGCACGCCGTGCCGACCGCGGCGGTGAGCCAGATCGTCGCCGCCGTCGTCAGGCCGCGCACGGCGTCCCGGCGGACGAAGATCAGGCCGCCGCCGATGAAGCCGATGCCGGACACGATCTGCGCGGCGATCCGCGACGGGTCCAGTGAGACGTGGTCGCTGGTCAGCAGGTCGGCGAAGCCGTACTTCGACACCAGCATGAACACGGCCGAGCCGACGCCGACCAGGCTGTGCGTCCGCAGCCCCGCGGGCTTCATGCCGGCCTCGCGCTCGAGCCCGATCGCGACGCTGAGCACCAGCGCGAGCAGGACCGGCGGCAGCAGGTCCCACTGCGCCGAGGTGGACCACAGAGTGGGCAAGGTCACTACCTCCCGAGGTCGTCGGTGTCGGCACGCGGGGAGAACCGCCGGGGCCGTCACCTGGGCATACTGGGCCGAAGCCCCGATCGTGCCAGGTGAGGTGGGACGCGTGACAGCCAGTCGGCTCGCCCCGGACTTCGTGGGCTACCCGGAGGTGCGGCGCGGTGTCCGCGCGCTGCTGGGCGCCCGCGCCGGCGCGCACCGGCGCCCGGTGCCGGCGTGTCCGGAGTGGACCGTCGCCGACCTGCTGGGGCACCTGATCGCGATCGCCGAGCGCGTGCTCGAGCGGCACGGCGGCACGCCGCCGGTCTCGGCGGCTTCGACGCTCCCGGAGCTGCTCGACCGCTGGGACGACGTCGGCGAGGACCTCGACCGGCGCCTCGCGGAGGCGGGCGGGCGCAGCGGCGAGATCATGGTGATGGACGCGTACACCCACGAGCTGGACCTGCGCGCCGCGCTCGGGATGCCGCCGCCGGTCGAGCACGCGGCCTGGGCGCCGAGCTTCGAAGTGCTGGTCCGCGGGTTTTCGGGCTCGGTCGCCGGCCGCGGGCTGCCGGCCCTGCGCCTGCGCACGACGGGCGGCTCGGAGTGGACCGTGGGCACGGGCCGCCCGGTCGCGACGCTGACCGCCCCGGCGCACGAGCTGTACCGGGCGCTGGCCGGGCGGCGGTCGCCGGGCCAGCTGACGGCGCTGGCGTGGAGCGCGGCGCCGGAGCCGTGGCTGCCCGCGTTCAGCTGGGGCCCGTTCAGCCCGCCGCGGTCGCCGGGCGTCTGACCTGCGCAAATCCGTGAATGTCGCATTCGCGGACGTCAAGTCCCTCGATGCGACATTCACGGACTTGCCGCTGTGGCTCAGCCGCCCGGCGGGGTCACCGTCAGCATCGCCGCCAGCGCCAGCACCACGACGCTGAGCAGCACCTCCACCGCCACGGCCTGCCGCAGGCGGCGCAGGTTCGCCGTCACCGTCTTCGTCGTGCCCTCCGCCGGGCCGGTCAGGCCCCGGCGGACCGCGCGGCGCGACCGGCTCGCCACCGCCAGCAGCAGCGCGAAGCCGGCGATCTTGAGCAGGAGCAGCAGGCCGAACCGGGTCGTCCAGAGCGTGGACAGCGACGGCATGATCCGCAGGGCCAGGACGGCGCCGCTGATCGCGATCGCGGTCACCGACCCCGCCGCGAGGCCGGAGAAGCGCGCCGCGACGGGGGCCAGGTCCTCGCCGGGGGCCGGGCGGTACAGGCACAGCGCCAGCTGCACCAGCCCGCCGGCCCAGACGGCGATCGCCCCGAAGTGCACGAGGTCCGCCGAGACCGAGACGAACATGATCGGGTCGGTGACCGGGTGGCCGGTGGCCGAGAACGTCAGCAGCACCAGGAAGCCGGTCACCATGGCCAGGTTCTCGTAGCGGGACCGCAGCCGGTCCGGCAGCCCGGGCCGCAGCAACCGGGGCACCAGCACCGCCAGCGCGACGACGGCGGCCAGCCGGAGCAGCAGCAGCTTCCCGTAGGCGACGCGCAGCGTGTCCGCCAGCAGGCCGGTGTCGAAGACCGCCTCGAGGTTCCGGCCGGCCGCGTACGGGCCCTGCAGCACGAACGCCGCGGCGGTGGTCGCGGCCAGGAGACCGATGCCCCAGCTCAGCAGCCGCCGGGCCCGGCGGTCGGTGCGGGCCGCCGGCCGGCACAGGACGGCGAACGCCAGCCCGCCCAGCAGGACGACGCCGAGGTAGGCGAGCCAGCGGACCGCCGTCGAAGCGAAGTCGACGCCCGCGTCGGTGCCGGTGGCCGCGGACACCGCGCCGGCCGAGGTCACCAGCGGACCGGTGCCGACGACGAACGCGAACGTCCCGCGGACCGGGTGGGAGTCGGCCGAGACGAAGGCGTATTCGACCAGGTAGCTCGCGTCCGGCAGGTTCGGCTTCAGCCGCACGGCGACCTGCTCGGCGACGTCGCCGGGCTGGAACACCGGCCCCGAGTCGACCTGCGTGCCCGCGAGGTCGACGACCTTGATCGACCCGGGCTGGATGCCGACGTTCTCCGACAGGGTGACCGACACCAGGGACGGCGCCGCGCTCAGGCGGGCGCCGTCCCCCGGGGTCGACGAGACGATCTCGACGTGGGCCGAAGCCGGCGTGGCGGCGAGCACGAGCCAGCCGGCCAGGAAGGCCAGCAGGACCAGTGCCCGCCGCGCGACGCGGCCGCTCACGAAGCGGCGAGTGCCGGCGTCTTCTGCCCGCAGAGGCAGCCGGTCAGCTCGCGCTCGGCGGCCGAGGCGCGCCGGTGCAGGACGACCGCCACGATCATCGGGATGGTGACGATCGTGTTGTAGAACAGGTGCAGCTCCACCCGGGGCACGAGCAGCTGGATGATGCTGGTGGGCACCTTCTGCCCGGCCAGCCGCCAGCCGGACTGCGCCTGGATGAACAGCAGCAGGTGCTCGATGTGGTGCCAGAACTGGATGCCGAGCGCGAGGTTCCACCACTGCCGCGACCGGCCGGCGAACCCGTGCCGCAGAATCCACAGGAACACCAGCATCACGAGCGCGTAGCCGTAGTGCAGCCATTCCTGCGAGATCAGCCACGGGAAGGGCATCCCGAGCACGCCGCGTGCCTTCGCGGCCGGCCAGCCGAACCCGTAGATCTGGATCGCCTGCACGATGTGCTCGGCCCAGTGCGCGATCACCACCAGCATGAACAGCGCGAGCGCGCGGTGGTGCCACCGGCTGTTGAGCGGGCGGAGGAACCCGGACGGGCGGGCGAGTTCGGACGTCGACATGCGGACCCCAGTTCACGAAGATGACGGCGTGCGTAGACGATAACCGCTTCCGGAGCGGTTCCCGTTACTCCGGATTGCCGATTGTGCAAGGAAAAATGGGACGCCCGGCGGATTGCGTACCGCCGGGCGTGGTGTAGCGAAGAGCCGTCAACGCACCGACAGCCCGGCCTCGCGCTCGGGCGCCGGCGGGATGTGGAAGAGCCGGGTGAACAGCTCGAGGTGCGCCGGGTCGCCTTCGAGGCGGACCTTGCCGCCGGAGATCGCGTCCTGGGCGGACAGCTTGCCGTTGAGCAGGTCGAGCATCGCCGGGCCCTGCGGCTCGATCACCAGGTCGGCGGCCGGCAGCGAGCCGGCCGACGCCTTGAGCGCGCCGTCGTCGACCATGGCGTGCACGATCATCTCGCCGCCGAAGTGGTGCAGCTCGTAGTTGACGTGCACGCCCGTGGCGGCCTCCTCCTGGAAGGTCGTGTAGAGCGAGAGGATGGCGGCGTCGAGGGTGAAGACGTCGTCCGGCTTCGGGTAGTTCAGCGACCGCGCGCCCCACAGGGAGAGGTCCAGGACGATGTGGTCGAGTTCGCAGCCGTACTCGGTGAGCTCGTAGACGACGCCGGCGTCCAGCTGGGAGAGGACCCGGCGGCGGATCACGCCGGTCTCCTCGAGCTCGTTGAGGCGCGAGGTCAGGATGCTCACGGGGATCCGCGGCAGGGTGTGCTGCAGGTCGTTGAACCGCTTCGGGCCGAGCATGAGGTCACGGATGACCAGCAGCGACCACCGCTCCCCGACGATCTCGAGTGCCCGGGCCAGGCCACAGAACTGTCCGTAGGTGCGAGCAGATGCAGGCATACTCGGGTCCTCACTTGTCTCGGGTGCCAGACCGGGCGCCGCCCGGGCTCGCGCGGGGCCGCGAGCTCCGTTACGGTGCCCCTGACGCACCGTGCTGCCACGGGCGTCGCTGTCTACGGTGACGGTTCCCCGCCGCGCGCGGCCAGTGAACGGCGCACCGGTGTCCCGTGCGTTTCCCACTTCGGACCATGCGTTTCGCATGACTTCCGCGTGCTCTGAGCACTGGCTGAGTAGACCTCCGGTGGAGCACGATTCCCTTCTCTCGTCCCGCCCAGCCCGACGAACGGCAGGAGGGCCCATGCGCACGACAGCGGTGGACGCGCCCGGGAGCGGCGCCACGGACGTCCCGGTGCCGGTGCGCGCCCCGGCGTTCCGGCGGCACCTGCGCGCGGAGGTCCGGGAGGGCAAGGGCGCGTACCTGTTCTCCGAACAGGGCGTGATCGCGATGCGCGGCCCGAAGATCGAGTCGCTGGCGGCGTTGCTCGACGGCACCCACGACCTCGACCGCCTGCTGCGCGGGCGGCCGGGCGGGATGGCGCCGGAGGAGGTCGCCGCGCTGCTGGCCCAGCTGGTCGACGCCGGGCTCGTGACGCTGCGCAGCCCCGGCTCCGGCGACCGGCTCGGCGACGAGCGCGCGCTGGCCTACTGGGACGCGTGCGGGGTGGACGCCGACGTCGTCGCCGCGCGGCGGGGCACCGTGCGGCTGACCGCGGTGGGCGACAGCGCCGACGGCGTCGACCCCGGCGCCGTCGAACGGGCACTGGCCGAGGCCGGGCTCGAGGTGGTCCGCACGGACACCGGCACCGCCGACCTGTCGGTCGTGCTGTGCGCCGACTACCTCGACCCGCGCCTGGCCGACATCGACGCCGAGCACCGGCGGGCCGGGCGGCCGTGGCTGCTGGCCCGCCCGTCCGGGGCCCAGGTGTGGATCGGCCCGGTCCTGCGGCCCGACGGCGCGTGCTGGCACTGCCTGACCCACCGGCTGTGGGGCCACCGGCACGCCGAGGCGTGCGTGCAGGAGGAACTGGGGCACGCCGGGCCGGCGCGGCGCCCGATGCCGGCGCTGCCGCCGCTGACCTCGGCCGCGGCGCACCTCGTCGCGCTGGAGGCGGCCAAGTGGGTGGCCGGGTACCGCCACCACGGCCAGCAGTGCGTGTGGACGCTCGACTCGCTCGACCTGCAGGGCCGGCTGCACGAGCTGCGCCGCCGCCCGCAGTGCCCGTGCTGCGGCGACCCGTGGCAGGTGGTGTGGCGCTCGACGCGGCCGGTGGTGCTGCAGCCGGCCAAGAAGGCGACCACCGGGGGCGGCGGGCACCGGACGGCGACGCCGGCGCAGATGCTCGAACGGCACCGGCACCTGGTCAGCCCGGTCACCGGGATCGTCAAGGAGATCCGGCCGGACCCGGACGCACCGCCGTTCGCCAACGCCTACCGCTCCGGGCCCAACATCGCCCGCGGCATCACCGGGATGGCCGCCCTGCGCGCGGGGCTGCGCTGCGAGAACGGCGGCAAGGGCGTCAGCCCGCTCGACGCGGAAATCGGCGCGCTGTGCGAGGCCGCGGAGCGCTTCTCCGGCAACTTCCAGGGCGACGAGCTGCGCATCCGCGGCTCCTACGAGGAGCTGGGCGAGGAAGCGGTGCACCCCAACGCGTGCATGCTCTTCGGCGACCGCCAGTACACCGGCCGCGCGCAGTGGAACGCCGAGCACGCGAGCTTCCAGCGGGTCGGCGAGCCGTTCGACCCCGCCGCCCGCACCGACTGGACGCCGGTGTGGTCCCTGTCCGGGCAGCGCCGCCTGCTGCCGACGTCCTACCTGTACTACGGGACTCCGCCCGAGAGCGCGGCGCGCGGGGTGCGCGCCGACTCGAACGGCACCGCGGCGGGCAGCAGCCTGGAAGACGCGATCCTGCAGGGCGCGCTGGAGCTCGTCGAACGCGACGCCGTGGCGCTGTGGTGGTACAACCGCACGCCGGTGCCGGGCGTCGACCTCGCGTCCTTCGCCGACCCGTGGCTGCACGAGATGACCGCGGCCTACGCGGGGATCGGCCGCGAACTGTGGGTCCTCGACGTGACCTCCGACCTCGGGATCCCGGTGACCGTCGCGCTTTCGCGGCGGATCGGCGCCTCGCACGAGGACATCATGATGGGCTTCGGCGCGCACCTCGACCCGCGGATCGCGGTGCGCCGCGCGGTGACCGAGCTGAACCAGATGCTGCCCGTCGTGGAGGGCGCGGGCCACGACGTCGACGACCCGGACGCGCGGCGCTGGCTCGCGTACGCCACCGTCGCGAACCAGCCGTACCTGCGGCCCGAGGCGGGCGAGCGGATGCGGACCGCCGCGGACTTCCCCTTCGTCCACCGGGCCGACGTCCGCGACGACGTCGAGGCGCTGGCCCGGGTGTTCGGCCGCGCCGGCCTGGAGCTGCTGGTGCTCGACCAGACCCGCCCCGACGTCGGGATCCCGGTGGTCAAGGTGCTCGCGCCGGGGATCCGCCCGTTCTGGGCCCGGTTCGCGCCGGGCCGGCTCTTCGACGTCCCGGTCCGGCTGGGCCGGCTCGACGCGCCGACCCCGTACGAGCGGCTCAACCCCTTCCCGATGTTCCTGTGAGAGCCCGTGGGGCTCGGCGTTCCGCTGTTGCTTGAGGAGTTGGCTGTGCCTGCATACCGCCCGGAGACCGTCCGGCTCTGGTCCCTCACCGAAGACACCTTGCTGGAGGCGGGCGACGACGACACGCTCGTCGCGATCACCTGGTGGGGCGAGTACGAGCTGGCGGACGTCCCCGGGCCGGTGCGCGAGTCGCTGGGCCGGATGGCGCTCGGCCCGATCTCGATGGGCAACCTCGCGACGTCGGCGGGTGGGGCCGCCGAGGCCGGGGCGGGAACGCTGCGGAAGGTCCTCACCCAGCTGTCCGGCTCGGTCGTGCACTCGCTGGCGCTCAACGACGGCCGCGGGCCGCTGCTGTCGGCCATCCCGGTGACCCAGGCGCCGGTCTTCCCGGCCGACGCGGTGCCGCCCGGCAGGCTGATCAAGCTGTCGCGGTACTCGGCGATGCGCCCGGACGGCGGCGGGCTGCTGCTGGAGTCGCCCCGCGCCCGGTACCGCGTCGCGCTGCTGCGGCCGCCGGCGGTGGCCGTGGCGTCGTCGCTGGCCGGGCCGGTGACCGTCGCCCAGGTCGCCGAGGACTCCGGGCTGGCGGAGCCGGTCGTGGCCGACGTCGTGGCGTTCCTGGTGGCCGCGGGGGTGGTGCTGGTGGCCGACGACTGGGCCGAGTTCGCCGAGGACACCGACACCGACCTGGCTGTCTGGTCGCCCGACGACCTGATGTTCCACGCCCGCAGCCGGACGTGGCTGAAGGGCGGCCCGGCGGACCCGGAGGCGCACCGCGCGGGCGTCGAGCCGCCGGTCGTCAAGCAGATCACCGCCGGCCCGACCTTCCCGCTGCACCGCCCCGACCCGGTGGTGCTCAAGGCGACCGACCCGACGCTGGCCACGCTGCTCGAACACGACCACACGTGCCCCGAGGTCACCGAACGCGCGTTGTCCGCCGAGCAGGTCGGGGAGTTCCTCTACCGCGCCGCGCGGGTGCGGTCGATCGGGCCGGCGTACCTGCCCGGCGGGCCCGGCCACGAGGCGTCGCAGCGGCCGTACTTCAGCGTCGCGTGCCTGTACGAGCTCGAGATCTACGTCGGGATCAACCGCTGCGCGGACCTCGCGCGGGGGATCTACCACTACGACCCGCTGTGGCACACGCTGACGCTGATCAACGACGACCTCGGCGTCCTGGACGGCATGCTGGACCTGGCGATGATCGGGGCGGGCAGCCACCGCCGGCCGTCGGTGCTGCTGACGATGACCGCGCGGATGTCGCGCATCGCGTGGGTGCTCGGCAGTGCCGCGTACGCGACGACGCTGGTGCACGTCGGCGCGCTGCAGCAGGTGCTCTACCTCGCGGCGAAGGCGATGGGGCTCGCCGCGCACGCGGTGCCGGTCGACGCCGGCGACCGGGTGGACCGCTCGCTGAAGCTCGAGTGGCCCGCCGAGGTCAGCGTCGGCGAATGCGTGCTCGACTTCCCCGGCGGTGCCGCGCCGTTCGTCACCGGCCCGGTGCCTGCCGAATAGCCTCGTCCGCCGCTCGGAGGTGGCCCGCTTCCGGCCGGGCCGGTAACGCCACCGGCCGGCCGGACGACGCCTCTGCCGTGACCGTTCTCCTGTTACCGTTGTGACACCGGGGTTCGGGTGAGGTGGGAGGTGCCGTGGCATATCCGGATCGGCTCCTCGGACGAATCCGGCTACGGGCCGCCGCGCAGGCGGACGAGGAAGCCGGGCGGCCGGACTTCCGCGCGCTCGTCGTGGGCGGGCCGCCGGTGGCGGCCGCCGCGGTCGCGCTGATGGCGTCCCTTCCCGTCCTGGCCGGACGGCAGTCCTGGGTGTCGTGGCTGCTCGCGCTGTCCGGTGCCGCGGCGCTGGCGGGAGTGCACCTGGCCGCGTTCAAGCCCGGCCGGTTCCGCCGTCCCGGGCTGGCGCTGGGAGCCCAGGCCCTGCTGGCGTACGGGCCGATGCTGCAGCTGGGCGCCCTGTGGAGCACCGCGAGCGGGTTCTTCGCCGGGGGCCTGCTGCTCGCGGTCCGGCCGGCCAGGGCCTTGCCCGCGGCCGGTCTCGTGTGCGTCGTGGCGGGGCTCGTCTCCGCCCGGGGGACTGCTTCGGCCGACGCCGGGTTCGCGGCCGTGACGTCCGCCGGGGTCGCCGCGCTGGTGCTGTTCGCGACGGGTGCTGCGGCGCGGCTGATCGCGGAGCGCGAGGAGGAGCGCCACGAGCTGCAGCGGCGGGCGATCGCCGAGGAACGCAAGCGGTTCTCCCGCGACGTCCACGATCTGCTCGGGTTGAGCCTTTCGGCCATCACCCTCAAAGGTGAACTCGTCGACCGGTTGGTGATCGGCCAGCCGGGCCGCGCCAAGGAGGAGCTGGCCGAGCTGCTGACGATGTCGCGGCGCGCGCTGGCCGACGTCCGCACGGTCGCGGCGGGCTACCGCGAGCTGTCGCTGGAGGACGAGTGCCGGGCCGCGGCGGCGGTGCTGAGCGCGGCCGGGATCCGGGTGACGGTCGCCCGTTCGGGTACCGACAACCTGCCCCCGGAGGTGGCGACCGCGCTGGCGGCCGTGCTGCGCGAAGGGGTGACGAACGTGGTGCGGCACAGCACGGCGAGCTGGTGCGCGCTCTCGGTGAGCAAGGACGACGGGACGGTCTGGCTGGAGATCGTCAACGACGGCGCGGGCCACGCGGCGGGCGGTGGTGCGGGGTCGGGCTCGGGGCTGCGCAACCTGGCCGACCGGGTGGAGTCGCTGGGCGGGACGCTGGCGACGGAAACCGGACCGGACGGCACCCACCGGCTGCTGGCGGCGGTCCCGGTCGGGTGCGATGGCGTGCGCCGGCACCGGGAGCGGGACGAACTGACGGCGTAAGCGCTTTCCGGCGGGTTTTCCGGGTGGTGCGGGATGTTCGAGCGCGCGGGACGTGTGTGTGGAGGGTCGACACGCGTGATTGGACGGTCGGCTCGCGTACCTGGAGGGTCGGGTCGCGTACCTGGAGGGTCGGCTTGGTGGCTAGAGCCACTCCGCTTCGGTCGCGATGCGGATCGCGTGGACCCGGTTGCGGGCGTTGAGCTTCGTGACCACCGCGGCCAGGTAGTTGCGGACCGTGCCGGCCGACAGGAACAGTTCCGCCGCGATGTCGGCCACGTTGCGCCCGCGCGCCGCCAGCGACAGGATCTCGATCTCGCGCGGGGTCAGCGGGCAGTCGTCGGTCTCCCAGGCGGCCAGCGCCAGCTCGCTGTCGATCACCCGGCGGCCGATCGCCACCGAGCGGACCGCGTTCGCCAGCTTGTCCGACGGCGAGTCCTTGAGCAGGAAGCCGTTCACCTTCGCGTCCAGCGCCCGGCGGACCGTGCCCGGGCGGCCGAGGCTGGTCAGGATCAGCGTGTGGACGCCGGGGAGGCTCTCGTGGATCTCCATCGCCGCCGACAGCCCGTCCTTGCCCGGCAGGTCGATGTCGATGACGGCGACGTCCGGCTGGGCCGCCTTCGCGGCCGGCAGGATCTGGTCGCCGGAGGACACCTCGGCGACCACCTCGATGTCGGACTCCAGGTTGAGCAGGGCGACCAGGGCGCCGCGGACCATGTGCATGTCCTCGGCCAGCAACACCTTGATCACGACGGTACCTCGCCCCAGTTCGTTGACTCCCGCCCCAATTGTACGCCATTGCCCCGCCCCACCGGTGTTTCGAAGAAGCGCACCCGGGAATGGCCGGGAATTCCCCGGCGGCTCGCGGCGAGCCGGTCACCTCACCCGCTGGGCCGAATGGCTGCCGGGAACACGGACCTGGTGAGCCCGCCGTCCGTGGATTAACGGACGGCGGTTTCGGCGCGCCGGAATTGCACGCTCAGACCGCCACGGGGCGGGCCACCGCGGGCTGGCGCAGGTCCGGCAGGGCCAGCAGGACCGGCGGGTCGAAGCCGTGCCGCGGCCGCAGCCGGACGTCGGCGAGGCTCGCCGTGACGCCCTGGTGCACGGTCACCGGGCCGGCCAGGCCGGTGTAGGGCCGCAGGGTGTGGTTGTCGACCTCGCCGCAGCCGTAGGCGTAGGTGAGGACGTACCACGAGCCGAGCGGAACGTCGGCCAGCGCGTACGGCCCCGGGCCGGGCAGGACGGCGAACCGGGCCGGCGCGCCCTCGGCGATCCGGGCCGCGAACAGCCCGACGAACACCGGCCCCACCTGGGCCGATGGCGCGACGCGCAGCTGGCCGCGCACGGTCGTTCCCGACCCCGGCCGGGACTGCCGGTCGGCGACCCGCGGGGCCATGCCGCGCAGCTGGCGGTAGCCCGACGGCGAGACGCCGACACTGCCGCTGAAGCGGGCGCTGAACGTGCCGACGCTGTTGTAGCCGACCTGGTGGCTGATGTCGGCGACCGAGATGGTGGTGGTCGCGAGCAGGCGTTTGGCCTCCGCGAGCCGCAGGGCGGAGAGGAACCGGCCCGGCGACAGCCCGGTGGCCCGCAGGAACACCCGGGTGAAGTGGAACTTGCTGAACATGGCGGCGCGGGCCAGGTCGTCGATCGTGAGCCGCTCGCCCAGGTTGTCTCGCATGGTCACGATGGCGCGTGCCACGGCTTGCCGGACGATCTCATCCATGGTGGCCGTCCCTCCCGGTCGACAATGCGCACCCGAGGCTTCCCGGTGAAGGCGCCTTCGGTGCGGGGGATGTGATTTCGTCCAAAACTGTAGATCGGCGGGCGTCTACTTCTTAAGTGCTCTGTGCACCGGTCCGGATGGATTTCACCGGTCCCGCACATGCGTTTTGCACATGGGGTGTGAACAGGGCCCGAACCGGGAACTCCGGCCCGGAGCGCATGTGCGTTTTTCATACCCGTGGTGACGGGTGGAATGTGCACGACAGCGCACGGTGACGGAAATGACCTGTTTCGCGGGTGTCCGGTGCCCTTGTTAGCCCGTTCGGAGTCTTGGCCGTAACCGCACGGAGCATGTGTAAACCACAGTGCGCCGGTGATGCGGGCACTGGCTGATGCTGCGTCCATTGGCGACGATTTATGGCACGTGAAGCATTCATCTTCGCCACTGGGAGCAGAACATGTCCGCACAGATCTCCGCTGACGTCCGCGCGCTTTTCGCCGATTTCGAAATCGAGTTCGAGAAGGCTGGGACGGACCTCGTGATCGACCGTTTCGAGCACTGGGGCATCGACGCTTCCGCGGGCACCGTGCAGCCGCGCCGGGGTACCTGCTTCTGCCAGGTCGACGCCCTCGAAGCGGCTTGATGCGCGTTTGCGCAGTTCGCGAGCCGGTCCCGGCGGGCGCCCAGCGCGCCCGCGGGGGCCGGCTCGCTGCACGCGGCGGGCCGGGAAGTCCACAAGCGACCCCGGCCGGAAAATTTCCGACACGGATGACAGGAACTCGGAACGTGTCCGTGACGGCTGGTAGCCGGCCAAGTGCGAGTAGGTATTTTTAACCTGGTCCCAACGCGTGCATGTGCATTTCGCGGCATCCCCGCATAAGTGGTGCCCGAATGGTGCAACCGATTCGTCAAGCAGAATGTTTAACTGAGCTTCTGGGGAATCGTGAGTGCGGAGGCACCCGTGATCAGAGTGCTGGTGGCCGAGGACATGCACATCGTGCGGGGAGCACTGGTGGCACTGCTTCGGCTGGAACCCGACATCGACGTCGTCGCCGAGGTCGCTTCCGGGCTCGACATCCTGCCGGCCGCGCGGGCCAAGCAGGCGCAGGTGGCCGTCATCGACATCGACCTGCCCGGCAAGGACGGGCTCACCGCGGCCGGTGAGCTGCACGCACAGCTGCCGGGCTGCCGGACCCTCATCCTCACCAGCCTGGGCCGTCCCGGCACGCTCAGGCGCGCGCTGGACGCCAAGGTGGGGGGCTTCCTGCTCAAGGACGCGCCGCCCGACAAGCTCGCCAACGCCGTGCGCGGCGTGCTGGCCGGCCGTCGCATGGTCGACGGCGACCTGGCGCTGGCCGCCTGGGACACCGTCGACTGCCCGCTGACCGCCCGCGAGCTGGACGTGCTGCGGATGACCGCGCAGGGCTACGGGACGGTGGAGGTCGCGGCCCGGCTGTACCTTTCCGCCGGGACAGTACGGAACTATCTCACGACTGTGGTCGCGAAGCTCAACGCCCGCAACCGGGTCGACGCCATCCGCATCGCCGAGGAGTCGGGCTGGCTGTGACCGCCGGAAATGGTCCGGACCACGAGGTCCGGACCATCGTCGCGTCCGGCCGGGACAGTGCCCGGATCCGCGTTCGCGGTGCAGGTGCGGGCTCTCCGCTGGGAGCCGGCTCGGTTGCTCGTGCGCCGGTGGGGTGGCCGGATGGCGGTGGGTTCACGGCCGGTGGCGGGGATTCGCCGCCCAGGACCCGGAGCGGCCGGGGCTCAGGCCGGGACGACCGCGCGCAGCCGGAACCGGCCGTCCGGCTCCACACCCGCGGTCAACCGGCCGCCGAGGTCCGCGACCCGGTACGAGAGGTTGCCGATCCCGCTGCCGGGTGAGGTGTCGCGGCCGTCGGCCGCCGGGGCGGGCACCACCACCGGGACCCGCGCGGCCGGTCGGTCGCCGTTGCGTTCCACACCGTCGTTGATGATGTCGAGGCAGATCCCGCCGTCGGTGCGCCGCAGCGCGATCTCGCAGCTCTCCACCTTGCTGTGCCGCAGCACGTTCGTGACGCCTTCGCGCAGGACGACGGCCAGCACCGTGCGCACCTGGGTCGGCAGGTCGTCGCCGAGCATCTCCATGCGCACCCGCACGTCGGCGGCCGCCAGCACGGACCTCGCGGTGCGGGACTCGCTGTCGAGGGACAGCTCGCGGTAACCACTGGCCACGGACCGGACGTCGGACAGGGCCTGCCGGGTCAGGCCGAGGACCTCGGTCAGCTCCTCGGCGGCCCGGTCGCGGTCCAACGGCAGCACCCGGGCGGTCAGCTCGCTCTTCAGCGCGATCGCGGAAAGGCTCATGCCGAGCAGGTCGTGCAGGTCGCGGGCGAACCGCAGCCGCTCCTCGGCCAGCGCCATCTCGGCCAGCCGCCGCCGGGTGGCGGCGAGCTCGGTGACCAGCCGGACCAGCCACAGCAGCCCGAACACGGCCAGGCTCGTCATCACGGTCGCGGCGGTGTAGAAGATCGTGGACGTGATGTCCGCGCCGGAGAGCCGCTCGATTTCGGCGAAGGCGGCGATGTTCAGGGCGAAGAACACCCAGCCCGCGACGGGCGGCAGGACCAGCAGCGCGCTGCCGACCAGCAGCCCGGGCAGGCTGACCCACCGCGGGCCGAGCGGCAGCAGCGGGAGGTAGATCAGGCAGGCCTGCACCAGGAGCATCCCGTAGCTCTGGGCGGAGCGCAGCTGGGTCGAGGGCCGGTTGAAGTACGAGAACTGCAGTGCCAGCAACGCGACGATCGAGCCGATGACCAGCGCGATCTCCCACGGCCGGGGCTTCAGCTGCAGCAGGTGCGCCGCCGCGCCGATGCCCATCAGCACCATGAACACCGGCAGCAGGCCGCGGATTTCCTTCGACGCGCTCTCCGAACGCTCCTCGGTGTCGTGCGCGGCGGAGGCGCCCGGCCCGTCGGGCAGGGGGAGCTCGACGCGCAGCCGGAACCGGCCGTCCGCGCCGGCCTTCGCGGTCGCCGTGCCGCCGAGCGCCGAGACCTCGTCCGGCAGGACCGTCAGCGCGCTGCCCGGGGCGAGCGCCGGGTCGCCCGCCGTCACGCCGTCGTTGACGATTTCGAGGACGACCTTGCCGTCCTGGTGCCGGACGTCGATCTCGCAGTGTTCGACGTCGCTGTAGCGCAGGACGTTCGTGACGCCTTCGCGGAGCACCTTGGCCAGCAGCGTGCGGACCTGCACCGGCAGGTCGCCCTGGTCGAGGTGGATCCGGACGGCGATCTCGGACGCCGAAAGCAGCGATTCGGCCGTCCGGGACTCCTTCTCCAGCGAGAGCTCGCGGTAGCCGTGGGACACCGCGCGGACGTCGGAGAGGGTGCGCTGGGCGGTGGCGGTGATCTCGCCGAGCTCGGCCTTGGCCCGCTCGGCGGACTTGCGCATCAGGCGGGACACCAGCTCGCCCTTGAGCGCGATCGCGGACAGGCTCAGCCCGAGCAGGTCGTGCAGGTCGCGGGCGAAGGCCAGCCGCTGCTCGGCGACCGCGCGCTGGGCCAGTTCGGAGCGGGCCGCGTGGAGCTCGTGGACCATCCGCGCGAGCCGGGACAGCAGGTAGAAGACCAGGATGTAGAAGAGCGTCCCGAACGTGTTGTAGATCGTCGTCGCCGGCTTCACGTCGAACACCAGGTAGACCCCGACGGTGCTGACCAGGACCGCGGCGACCGCCGCCCAGCCGTACCACCGGGGCAGGACCAGGAGCGCGGCGCTGCCGACGTACACGAGCATGGTGGCCCACAGCAGGCCGAAGGTCAGCATCGGCACGTACGCGAGCACGACCATGACCGCGAACAGCACCCGGCTGGTCGTGGAGCCGAGCCGGACGGACGGGCGGCTGAACCACAGCAGCTGGATCGCCAGCAGCGCGGCCGCGGCCACGACGGCGTACCCGGCCTGCAGGAAGTCGACCGACTCGGGCAGCACGCTGACGACGCCGATCACGCCGAACCCGGTGATGACCACGACGATGATGGCCGCGGCGAGGTACGCGGCCAGCCGCGGGCGCCGGTCCGCCGCGGTGGTGCCGCGCGGCTCGGCGGTGACGGACAGCTCCGCGGCCGGCTCGAGCGCGGCGACCGGAGTCATCGGTGCGGACCCCCCAGGATTTCGGCGGTGGCCGGAGCGCCCCAGGTGGCCCGGCCGGGCCGCGGTGTGCGTTGTGCTGCCGACCGATCGTAACCCACCCCAGCTGCGTTTCCTTGCGCCGAAGAGACGTGGCGCGGGGGCGCGGGAGGACGGCACGACGGCGGCGGGGCGCGGGTTCAGCGCCGGCCGGTCGCGGACCCGGCGCGGTCCGGGACGCCGAGCAGGCTCAGGAAATCCAGCCGGGACAGGGCGACCGACCCGGTGTGCAGCACGGAACCGTGCTCGAGCCGGAAGAAGCTGAGCGCCGACTCGAGGTCGTCCCAGAACTCGCCGCTGCCGGTCTCCGGAAGACGCCGGGACACCGGGAAGTCCGCGGTGAACGCGCGGCCCGCGGAGTACGTGGGCAGGTCGCGGCCGAAGTGGCGGCGGTACCGCTCGAGCTTGGCGTAGGGCGCGCGCGAAACCAGCACCAGGCGCAGGTCCGGGTCGTGCAGCGCGGCGGCGATGTCGGCGGCGGGCACGTCGTCGAACGGGCCGTCGTGGCCGGGCATCGTGTGGTGCACCGCGAGCCGCCGGTGCCCGTCGAAGAGGTCGGCCAGCGAAATGCGCCCCTGCGGGCCCTCGAACGGGTACTTCGCCGCGGTGACGGTCCGGGGCCGGTCCAGCTCCGGCACGATCAGCTTCGTCATGGCTCGCCCTCCCTGGGTGTGTTCCCCCGAACGGAGTGTGGCGCGCGCGCCCGGGCGGGCCCAGCGTTCGCGCCGGGAACCGCAAGCTGGGAGACGCGCGGGCCGCGGGAGCAGGGCCTTCGTCCCCGGGCCGCCGTGCCGCCCGGCGGCCCGGACCCTAGGCTCTGCGGTCATGGCACGCTATTTCGACCTGCACCCGGAGAACCCGCAGCGCCGGTCGCTGGGCCAGATCGTCGAGATCCTCCGCGGCGACGGGCTGATCGCCTACCCGACCGACTCGTGCTTCGCGCTGGGGTGCCGGCCGGGCAACCGCGACGGGCTCGACCGCATCCGCACGATCCGCAAGCTGGACCACCGGCACCACTTCACGCTGGTGTGCCAGGACTTCGCCCAGCTGGGCCAGTTCGTCCACATCGACAACGCGGTGTTCCGCGCGATCAAGGCGGCGACCCCCGGCAGCTACACGTTCATCCTGCCCGCCACCAAGGAGGTGCCGCGGCGGCTGATGCACGAGAAGAAGAAGACGGTCGGCGTGCGCATCCCCGACCACCGCGTCACCCAGGCGCTGCTGGCCGAGCTCGGCGAGCCGCTGCTGTCGAGCACGCTGCTGCTGCCCGGCGAGGGCGAGCCGATGACGCAGGGCTGGGAGATCAAGGAGGAGCTGGACCACCAGCTCGACGCGGTGCTGGACTCCGGCGACTGCGGGGTCGAGCCGACGACGGTCGTCGACTTCTCGTCCGGGGAACCGGAGATCCTGCGCGTCGGCGCGGGCGATCCCACGCCGTTCGAGTGACGCGGCCCGCGGCCGGCTCCCCGGCCCGCTAGCCGGCGCCCGCGATCCCACCGTCGCGAATGACTCATCCGGGATGCCAGAGGTCCCGACGACTCATTCGCGACAGCGGACCCGGCGAAGTCGTGCCGCGCGACAGCCTCCGGCCCGGCGGGCCCCGCTCGACCACGGCGGCCGGCTTCGGTTGTCCTGGATGAGTCATTCAGGTCTTGGGAGGTCCTGAATGACTCATTCAAGACGGCGGACCCGGCCGGGCGCGCGAGAGAACCGGCTCGCCGCGGCCGGCTCCCCGGCCCGCTCGCCGGCGCCGGGTGACCGGGAAGAGCCGGTCAGACCGCCGGGTTCTCCAGCAGGTCCAGCCATTCGGCGGTGTGCTCGCCGCTGAACGTCAGGGCGAGGTCCTCGACGTCGCGGCGGCGGGTCACCAGGAGGCAGAAGTCCTCGGCGGGGCCCGTGACGCGGTCGGCGGCCTCTTCCGGCCCGAAGTCCCACCGCGTCCCGGACGGCGCCCGCATCTCGAAGCGGAACGGCCCGGGCGGCGTCCGGCGGTACCGGCGGTAGGCGTGGTCCCGGGTCCGGACACCGTAGTAGGCGACGTGCCCGATGGCGTCGTCGCGCCGCGGGCGGATGCCGAGCGCGTCGGCGATGTCCTGGCCGCAGGCGAACAGCTCGGTCAGCGCGGCCGCGGCGAGCACCGACGGGCGCAGCGGGCCGTCGCTCCACGGCAGCTCCGGCTTCGCGGGCGCCGACGCGAGCAGGGCGTTCGCCTTCCGCTGCTCGATCAGCCAGGTCAGGATCGCCTCGTCGAGCGAGTCGTAGGAGATCTGCGGGGTGACGCCGAAGGCACCCGGGTTCTCGGCGCTGAGCCGGACCAGCCGCGCGGTCGACGTCAGGCGGGCGAAGTGCCCGGTGAGGTCGGGGCCGGAACCGTACCCGTGCCGCTCGGCCAGCTCGGCCAGCGCGTCGGTTTCGGTCTGCAGGTCCGTGAACACGTCGGCCATCGGTGCCACCCTCCTGGGGCCGGGACTGCCCGGATCCAGGCTGGCAGGCGGCCCGGTGGCGGCTCCACTCCGCGCTTGCGCCGTGCCGACGGCGGGGTCGGCTATCTTCATGCCACGGACGAAAGGAGCCCGGGTGTGAAGTACCTGCTGGCGATGTACCTCAACCCCGACGTGATGGCCGGCCTGTCCCAGCAGGACATGGACGCGATCATGGCCGGGCACCAGGACTTCATCCGCACGATCCGGGAGTCCGGCGAGATGGTCGGCACGCAGGCGCTCGCGCCGGTGGCCGACACCAGCGTGGTGCGGGTGCGCGGGGGCCTGCCGGCCGTCACCGACGGCCCTTTCCTGGAGTCGAAGGAGTTCCTCGCCGGCTACTACATCGTGGACTGCGCGAGCAAGCAGCGCGCGGTCGAGCTCGCCGCGATGATCCCGGACGCGGCCTACGACGGCATGGGCATCGAGGTGCGCGAGATCGTCTTCTTCGCCGACGCCGAAACCGAGCTCCCCGGTTCGTGAGGTGACCGCTCCCGCTCCGGTCGCCGAAGTCCTGCGCCCGCTGGTGCCGCAGGTGCTCGGCGTATTGGTGCGCCGGTACGGCCAGTTCGACGCGTGCGAGGACGCCGTCCAGGAGGCCCTGCTGGCGGCCAGCGAACAGTGGCCGGCCGAAGGCTTCCCGGCCAACCCGCGCGGCTGGCTGGTCACGGTCGCGACCCGCCGGCTCACCGACCACTGGCGCAGTGAAAGCGCGCGGCGGCGGCGTGAAGAGTCGGTCGCCGTGCGGGAGCCGGCGAGCGCGGCGGTCGTCCCCGGGCCCGGCGAGGAGCAGCCCGCCGGCGAGGACGACACGCTGAAGCTGCTCTTCCTGTGCTGCCACCCCGCGGTGTCGCCGTCTTCGCAGGTCGCGCTGACCCTGCGCGCGGTCGGCGGCCTGACCACGGCGGAGATCGCGAGCGCGTTCCTGGTGCCCGAGGCGACGATGGCCCGGCGCATCACCCGCGCCAAGGACAGCATCGCCGCCGCCGGGTCGACGTTCAGCGAGCCGTCCCCGGCCGACTTCGGCGACCGGCTGCGGGTCGTCCTGCAGGTGCTGTACCTGATCTTCAACGAGGGGTACACGGCGACGTCGGGCGAGAACCTGATCCGCGCCGAGCTCGCGGCCGAGGCCATCCGGCTGACCCGCGCGGTGCACGCGCTGATCCCGGGTGAGGGCGAGGTGGCGGCGCTGCTCGCGCTGATGCTCCTGACGGACGCGCGGCGCGAGGCCCGCACCGGCCCGGACGGCGAGCTGGTGCCGCTGCAGGACCAGGACCGCGCCCGCTGGGACGCGGCGATGATCGCCGAGGGCGAGGCGCTGGTGGACGCGACGATCGGCCACGCGGCGCTCGGGCCGTACCAGGTCCAGGCGGCGATCGCGGCCCTGCACGCCACCGCCCCCAGCACGGAGGAGACGGACTGGGCGCAGATCGCCGAGCTGTACCACGTGCTGCAGACGCTGATGCCGAGCCCGGTCGTGACGATCAACCAGGCGGTGGCGGTGGCCCAGGCGTCCGGCCCGGCGCGCGGGCTGGCGCTGCTGGACACAGTGGACGCGAAGCTCGATGTGGGCCAGCGGATGGACGCGGTCCGCGCGCACCTGCTCGAGCTGGCCGGGGACTTGGCGGGTGCGCGGAAGCACTACCTGCGCGCGGCCGAGCGGACGGCGAGCCTGCCGGAGCGGCGGTACCTGCTGCAGCGGGCCGGGCGGATCGCGCCGGAGGCGGACGCCACGCGGAACTGAACCCGCCGGGCCGGGTCGCTTCCGGTGCAGTGAATGACTCATTCCTGGCGTTGGACGCAAGGAATGAGTCATTCACTGCGGTTGGTTCGGGGCCGCGCGACCGGGCCCGGCTGGGGAGGGGCGGTGCCGCGAGGTCGTTCACGTCGTTGCGGCGCAAGGGTTCCGGAGCCGGGCACGGCCGAGCGGAGGCTCGCCGTAGCGAGTCTCCGCGGCCGGAAACAGAGGCCCGCCCGGGGCCGAGCCGGGCGGGCCGGGTACTCAGCGGACCACGATGCCCGACGGGGGTTCCGGTGCCGCCGGGATGTGGAACAGCCGGGACAGCAGCTCGAGGTCGGCCACGTCGCCCTCGATCGCCAGCTTGCCGCTGCGGACCGCTTCCGCCGCGGACACGTGGCCGCTCATCAGGTCGAGCATCACCGCGCCGTTCGTGACCTTGACGATCAGGTCCGCGCCGGCGAAGCGGCCCTCGCCGACCTTGACCGCGCCGTCCTCGACCAGCGCGTGGATGATCATCCGGTCGTCGTAGCGGATCTCGTAGTTGATCTGGACGCTCTCGGCCACGTCGGCGCGGAACGTCGTGTACAGCGACAGGATCGCCGAGTCCAGCGTGAACACGTCGTCCGGGCCCGGCTGGTGCAGGGAACGCGCGCCCCACAGGCCGAGGTCGAGCAGGACCTGGTCGAGCTCGCTGCCGTACTGGGTCAGTTCGTAGACCAGGCCCGCGTCGAGCTCGGCGCGGACGCGGCGGCGGAGCACGCCGGTCGCCTCGAGCTCGTTCAGGCGGGACGACAGGATGGACGGCGGGATCTTCGGCAGACCGGCCTGCAGCTCGTCGAAGCGCTTCGGGCCGAGCACCAGGTCGCGGACGATCAGCAGCGACCAGCGCTCGCCGATGATCTCGAGAGCGCGGGCGAGGCCGCAGAACTGGCCGTAGGCGCGGGTGTTGGGAGCGGGCATCGGGCTTCCTCACTTCTTTCTCGGGCGATGCGGTGGAACACCGGCCGGAGCCGGGAAAGCGGTGGATCAGCGGTGATCCCCTTCGGAGATCAGCTCGCGGTGCAGGACCTGGAGGTCGTCACACGGTTCGACGCCCAGCTCGCCGGCCAGCCGCGACCGGAGCCTGCGGTAGACGGCCATCGCGTCGGAGCGCCGTCCGCTGCGGCCGAGCACGCGCATCAGCTGGCCGTGCAGCGCTTCGTCCAGCGGGCTGCCGGTGGCCAGCGAACGCAGCTCGCCGATCAGCTCGCGGTGCTTGCCGCTGACGATCTCCGCTTCGATCCGCAGGTGCAGCACACTGCGCCGCTGTTCGAGCAGCTCGGTGCGGTAGGCCGACAAGATCGGTCCACAGTGGACGTTCGCGAGCGGCGGGCCGGACCACAGGTCGAGCGCCGCCCGGTAGGCGTCGGCCGCCGCGGCGTGGTCGCCGGCGTCCTGGTGCTCGTGGCCGAGCTGCCGCAGCCGGACGAACCGGTGGGTGTCCACCCGGGTCGGGTCGAGGTGGAAGGCGTAGCCGGACTGCTTGGTGGCCAGCATCTTCTCCCCGTCGGCGGCCAGGCCGTTCTGGTCGATGCACCGGCGCAGGTGGTAGACGTAGGTGTGCAGCGTCGTGCGCACCGTCCGGGGCGGGTTGTCCGACCACAGCTCCCGGATGAGGGTGTCGATGTGTACCATCCGGCCCGGGCGCATCACGAGCACCGCGAGCAGCTGGAGCACCTTGGGCGTGGTCGGCGCGTAGTCGACCCCGCCCCGCAGCACTTCCAGCGGCCCCAGGACGGTGAACGTCACATCACCGTCGTCCGGCGCGTCCGGTCGCGGCAGTTCGGAGTACATGGCAGGCCTCCAGCGTCATCAATGCGTCCCCGCACTCCCCAGTGCTGCTGCGCGGGTCGGGGGACGGCCGACTCCGGGCTTCTCACCGAATGTGACAGAGCGTCGCCCCGGCGACCAGTGAGCCACCCATCAGAGTCAACGTGCGTTTACCCCGTGGCCCCGTGCGTTGTGCAGGTTCGGCTCGTGCGTTCCGCACGGTCCGCCATCCGGCCCAACCAGGGCCGGAGCGCTCGGCGGCGTCGCCGGAACGGACCAGCGGCGGCCGCGGCGGGACCGCCGCGGACCGCTCGGGCGGACGTCCCGCACACCGGGACCGTGCGGAACGCACGAATCGTCCAGTGTGGATTTCCCGCGCGTGCGTGGCCGGTACCCGGCCGGGTGCGTTTCGCCCGGTTCTCCTCCATCGCTCGTCGATCGACCTCTAAGGCACGGCGTCTTCCCTGACACCAGGAGAACTGCCATCAGGGGAAATCAGAGGTTGGACGGATGATGTTGCGGTCTATTGCGGCTGTCGGACACGACAGCGAGTTCGACGATCCGCCCCGGGTACCGGCCCTGGAGCGGGTCGAGAAGTCGGTCCGGCCCGCGGTGCTGCAGGCCATCTCGTCGATCCAGGAGCGGTACTTCGAGCCGATCACGCTCGCGGAGCTGGCGTCGGAGGTGTTCGTCAGCCGGTTCCACTTCTCCCGGATCTTCGCCGACGCCACCGGCGTGACGCCCGGCCGGTTCCTCACCGCCGTGCGCCTGTTCGAGGCGAAGCGGCTGCTGCTGACGACGTCGCTGAACGTCTCCGACATCGTCTGCAGCGTCGGCTACAGCAGCGTCGGCACGTTCACCAGCCGGTTCTCGCGGGCGGTCGGGATGACGCCGACGCAGTACCGCGAGCCGCAGGTCGCCGAGCTGCTGGTGGCGATTTCGCCGACGTTCCAACGGCTCCCGCCGCTGCGCGTGCTGCGCGCGGCCGGCCGCAGCTGCGCCTCGCTGCAGAGCGGCACGGGGGTGCTGTCGATGCGGCTGGACATGCCCCGCGGCTCCGCGCCCGCCGACACCCTCGTCGGGCTCTTCGCCGACGCGGTGCCCCAGTGCGGCCCGGTCGCCTTCGGCGGCATGGCCAACATGAGCTCGGGCGAGCTGACCATCCACGGCGTGCCCGCCGGGCGGTGGACGGCGATCGCGGTCGCGCAGCACCAGCCGGGCGCGCCCGGGCCGCGGTTCTCGATCGGCTATTCGGCCGTGACCGTGGCGCCCTTCGGCCAGTCCACCGCCCGGGTGGGCCTGCGCGCGCCGGCCACGACCGACGCGCCGATCGCGATCACGCTGGCGTCGAAGCAGTCGCCGTTCACCCAGCGCATGCTCGCCGCCCAGCGGCCGCACCTGCGCGCCGTCGCCTGATCCCCCGACCAGCAAAGGACGACACCGGAATGTCCACGTTAATCGGAGTGCTGCGCAAGCGGGCGCTCGCTCCGTCACTGGCTTCGGTCGGGTTCGCCGAGCGCGGCTTCCCGGTCACCCACACCGACGCGACGGCCCGGCTGGAGGCGGTGCCGCAGGCGGTCGTGTGCGGGTTCGAATGGGCCATCGAAGGCGCGTCGCTGTGGGAGATCGAGCGTCGGCTGGCGCTGATCGAGCCCGAGCAGCGCGGGTTCGCCTACGAAGGCGCCACGATGGGCTACACGATCCTCGACGCCATGCCGGGCGGCGGCCGCGACCGCACCCGCGCGCTGCTGGAAGGCCCGGGGCGCCCGCACATCTTCCTGACCTACATCGGGATCGGCTTCGCGATGGCGCGCCTGCCGCGTCCACTGTGGAAGAACATCCTGCCCGAGCTGACCGGCGTCGCCTACCACCCGGTGATGAGCTGGCTCGCCGTCGACGGCTACGGCTTCGACCGGGCCTACTTCGACACGAAGAAGTGGGTCGACGAGCAGGCCGACCCGGTGCCCTACCCGTGGGCGGGCCGCCCGGAGTACTTCGGCCGGGCGTTCGACCAGGGTGTCGGCCGCGCGCTGTGGTTCATCAACGGCGGGAACCCGGACGCCGTCGCGAAGGCGGTCGTGCGGTTCGCCGAGCACCGCCGGGCGGACCTGTGGAGCGGGGTCGGGCTGGCCGCGACGTTCGCCGGCGGCAGCGACCAGCGCGGGCTGGGCCGGCTGCGCCGGGCGGCCGGCGAGTACTACGACGAGCTGGCGCTCGGGGTGGTGTTCGCGGTGAAGGCGCGGACGTACTCCGCGTACGTGCCCGCCCACACCCATCTCGCGGCCGGCGTCCTCACCGACCTTTCCGTGCAGGGCGCGCAGAACCTCGCGGACCGCACCGAGCAGGCCGACGGCGACGACGGCGCGCAGCCGCCCTACGAGCTGTGGCGGCAGCGGATCCGGGCGGAGTTCGCCCCGGCCGCCCGCCGGCAAGCGGGCTGACGCGCCGGTTCCGCACGCGCGCGTCGATCCGCAGGCAAGCGTGGAGTAGAGCGCTGACCAGCGAATCTGTGACTGTAGAAGCGAAGAAAGATCCTGAACCTAGTCGACCCTAAGGGGGAGAGTGCGTTGGGCACTGGTTGGCGCGCGCTCAGACGTCGCATCCTGACACCGAACGTCTCGGAGACCTTGCTGGAAACGCGGGGCTTCCACCGGAAGAGCCCGGCCGCTCAAGAACGACTCGAGACGGTCGGGGAGATGTTCCTCCTCGGGTACGCCCACGCCGTCGAAGCGAAGTCGGTCGAGCAGGCCGAAGAGTGGCTCGACCGCATCCCCCCGCAGTTCCGCGGATTCGCCTACGAAGGCGCGGGCATGGGGTACGGCGTGCTGGACGGCCTGCCGTTCGGCAAGAGCACGAACATCGCCGAGTTCCTGGCGGGCCCGGGCGAGAAGCACGACTACATCATCTACGTCGGCGTCGGCTGGGCGATGGCGCGGCTCCCGCGGTTCGCGTGGCCGAAGGCGCCGGCGTTCGACCCGCTGCTGCGCTGGCTCGTGCTCGACGGCTACGGCTTCCACCAGGCCTACTTCAAGACCGAGAAGTACATCGGGGGGCAGTTCCAGGACCCCGGCTTCTCCTGGCCGGACCGGCGGTACGACGGCTACGCGCTGCGCGCCATCGACCAGGGCATCGGCCGGGCGCTGTGGTTCATCTGCGGCACCGACGTGTCGCTGGTGACCAAGACGATCGAGGAGTTCCCCGAGTCGCGCCACGGCGACCTCTACGCCGGGGTCGGGCTGGCCTCGACCTACGCGTGCGGCGTCACGGCCGACGAGCTGGCGGAGCTGGTCGACCGGGCCGGGATCCACCACGGCCAGCTGGCCCAGGGGAGCGCCTTCGCCGCCGAGTGCCGGGTGCGTTCGGGGCTGATGGTCCCGGAGACCGAGATGGCGGCCCGGGCGATCTGCGGCCTGTCCGCCGAGCGGGCGGCCGCGATCACCCAGGAGGTCCGCCCGGCCGTCGTCGTCGACGGTGCCGACGTGCCGGCGTTCGAAATCTGGCGGCAGCGGATCGCCGAAGAAGTGCTGACCCACGGAGGGAAGAAGAAATGACCGCGACCTTCGGCTGGCTGCGCAAGCAGCTGGCGGGCATCGTGGCGCTGGTGCTGATCCTCGGCCTGTTCCTGGTCGCCCGGCTGCCCAGTGTCGACGCCGCCGAACAGGACTCGATGGCGAGCAGGTTCCACTTCACGCCGATGACGATCGCACTGCCGGCGGCCGCGAAGTCGCAGTCGATCCGGACGGTGAACAAGGAGTACGAGCACATCGCGGCGTGGATCTCCTCGGTCGGTGCCGGGATCGCGATCAACGACATCAGCGGCAGCGGCAAGGCCAACGACATCTGCCTGGTCGACCCGCGCAGCGACCAGGTCGTCGTGACGCCGACGCCGGACTCGGGCCCGCGGTACGCGCCCTTCGCGCTGGATCCCGCGCCGGCGCTGCCGACGTGGGACTACATGGCCCCGATGGGCTGTGTCCCCGGTGACTTCAACGAAGACGGGCGCACGGACATCCTGGCCTACTACTGGGGCCGGACCCCGGTGGTGTTCCTGCAGAAGGCGACCGCGGCGAAGTTCGACGCGTCCGCGTTCCAGCCGACCGAGCTGGTGGGCGGCAACCACCGCGGCGCGGACGGCAAGTACAACGGTCCACTGTGGAACACCGACTCCGTCACCATCGGCGACTTCGACGGCGACGGGCACGTCGACGTCTTCGTCGGCAACTACTTCCCGGACAGCCGGGTCCTGGACCCGAACGCCGACGGCGGCATCACGCTGAACCAGTCGATGTCGCACGCGACGAACTCGGGCGGCAAGTTCATCTACCGCTGGACCGGCGCCACGTCCGGGGCGAACCCGAGCGCGCAGTTCATCGACGCCTCCCAGGGCATCCCGGAGAGCGCGCGCCTGGGCTGGACGCTGGCCTCGAGCGCGACCGACATCGACGGGGACAACCTGCCGGAGCTCTACATCGCCAACGACTTCGGCCACGACCACATGCTGTACAACAAGTCCACGCCGGGGCACATCGAGCTCGCCGAGGTCACCGGCGTCCGCGGGATCGACGACCCGAAGTCGAAGGTGCTGGGGCACGACTCCTTCAAGGGGATGGGCGTCGACTTCGGCGACCTGAACCACGACGGCCTCTACGACCTGTTCGTCAGCAACATCACGACGTCGTGGGGCATCGAAGAGTCGAACTACCAGTTCATGAACACCGCGCGCAGCACCGAGGACCTGCGCGACCAGCTGAAGGACGGGGTCGCCCCGTTCCACGACGAGAGCGGCCGGACCGGGACGGCGTGGTCCGGCTGGGGCTGGGACGTCAAGATCCAGGACTTCAACAACAGCGGGGAGAACCAGATCGCCCAGGCGACCGGGTTCGTCAAGGGCCAGGTCAACCGCTGGCCGAACCTGCAGGAGCTGGCCACGGCCAACGACGGCCTGCTGTCCAACCCGTTCTGGTGGCCGAACGCGCGGGCCGGGGACGACATCGGTGGCGACCAGACCCTGCACTTCTTCGTGAAGAGCGCGGACGGCCGCTACACCGACCTCGCGCCGCAGCTCGGGCTGGCGGTGCCGGTGCCCACCCGGGGCATCGGCGTCGGCGACACCGACGGCGACGGCCTGCCCGAGTTCGCGGTGGCGCGGCAGTGGGAAGCGCCGATCTTCTACCACAACGACAGCCCGAACCCCGGCAAGTACCTGCAGCTGAAGCTGACCACCGACGCCCCGGTGGCGCCCGGCACGCTGCCCGCGGCCGGCTCGCCCGCGATCGGCGCCCAGGCCACCGTGACGACGTCGGACGGCAAGAAGTACCTCGGCCGGGTCGACGGCAGCAGCGGGGAGGGCGGCCGGCGCAGCTTCGACATCCAGGTCGGCCTCGGCCAGAACGTCAGTGGTCCGCTCGACGTGCACCTGCAGTGGCGGGACCGGACCGGGCACCTGCGGACGCAGGACCTGAAGCTGCAGCCCGGTTGCCACATGTACCAGCTCGGCTCCACGGCCAAGGAAGAGATGTGACGGCATGGCCACCCCGACTCTGACCACAGTGGACACCGCACCGCCGAAACGGACCAACAAGGTCATCACGGCCTTGAAGCGGTTCGCGATGTCGATCACCATCTTCAACATCCTCGGCTACACGATCCTCGGCTTCGAGCAGCCGTGGCTGTACCCGTTCGTCGCGCTGGCGACCGCGTACACCACGGAGATCCTGCTCGAGATCATCAACGCCAAGGTGACCAAGCGCGACGTCCGGTTCAAGGGCAACGGCTTCAAGGGGCTCATGGAGTTCCTGCTGCCGGCGCACATCACCGGCCTGGCGCTGAACATGCTGACCTACGTCAACGACCGGATCCTCGTGATGATCTTCGGGGTCGTCGTGGCCGTCGGGGCGAAGTGGGTCCTGCAGGCACCGGTGTACGGCCGCATGCGGCACTACATGAACCCGTCGAACTTCGGCATCACGATCATCCTGCTGGTGTTCCCGTGGGCCAGCATCGCCCCGCCGTACCACTTCAGCGAGCAGATCGCGACCTGGGGCGGCTGGCTGATCGTCGCGATCATCCTGGTGTCGGGCACGGTGCTCAACGCGCTGCTGACCAACCGGATGTGGCTGATCGCGGGCTGGCTGAGCTTCTTCGTGATCCAGGCCTTCGTCCGAGGCTGGCTCTTCGGCACGTCGATCCCCGGCGCGCTGGCGATGGGCACCGGGATCGCGTTCGTGCTCTACACGAACTACATGGTGACCGACCCGGGCACGTCGCCGTCGAAGCGGGGCTCACAGTTCGCCTTCGGGGCGGGAGTCGCGCTCGCGTACGGCTTCTTCACCGCCGTGCACGTCGCGTACGGGCTGTTCCTGGCCACCGCGACCGTCTGCCTGATCCGCGGGGCCTTCCTGTGGGGCCTGCACTTCTCGAACAAGGCGCGGATCAAGTTCGAGGCCGACCAGGCCGCCCAGAAGGCGAAGCTCGAGCTCGCCCCGCCGGTCGAATCGGCCGGCGACGGCGAGAAGCCGGGAGCCGTCGCCCGCCGAATCGAGCGGCCGGGCGAGCTCGAGCATCGCCTTATGGGCGGCCTGGTCGGCCTCGAACATGATCCGCGCCTTGTTCGAGAAGTGCAGGGCCCACAGGAAGGCCCCGCGGATCAG